>DASYLL010000087.1:0-22658 GCA_036009605.1 Thermoanaerobaculia bacterium
TCAAGCTGCAGGCGGTGTTCAACTACTCGCACATCTTCCTCGATCCGAATCCCGATCCGGCGGCGAGCTTCGTCGAACGGCAGCGCATGTTCGACAACCGCCTGAACTGGAACGGCTACAACACCGAGTTGTTGTCGAAAGGCGGCGCGGTGTTCGAGCGCAGCGCCAAGACGCTCACGATCTCGGAAGAGGTCCAGCAAATGCTCGACCTTTCGCGGAAAGTCGTGACGCCGGCAGAATTGATGCGCGCGATTCTGCTCGCGCGTGCGGACCTGCTGTGGCTCGGCGGCATCGGCACCTACGTGAAGGCGAGTTGGGAAGATCAGGCTGCGGCGCGCGATCGTGCGAACGACGCGATCCGCGTCGATGGCAACGAACTGCGCGTCCGCGTCGTCGGCGAAGGTGCAAACCTCGGATTCACGCAGAAGGGGCGCATTGACTACGCGTTGACCGGCGGTCACATCAACACCGATGCGATCGACAACTCGGCGGGCGTCGACACGTCCGATCACGAGGTCAACATCAAGATCGCGCTCAATGACGCGATCTCGCGCGGCGAGCTCTCCGGAATCGAAGAGCGCAATCGCATCCTCGCGGAGATGACGGACGACGTCGGTCGTCTCGTGCTGCGCGACAACTACGAACAGACGCAGGCCGTGTCCGTCACGCACGCACTCGGCGAGTCGCTGCTCGATACGCAGGCGCGCTTCATGCGCGGTTTGGAGAAGGCGGGGAAACTCGACCGCGCGATCGAAGGATTGCCGGACGACGAAACCATCGCCGAGCGTCACACGCAGGGCCTCGGACTCACGCGTCCGGAGATCGCAGTGCTGCTCGCGTATTCGAAGATGGTGCTCTTCGAAGACCTCGTGAAGACCGATCTGCCGGATGATCCGCAGCTCGCGGATGATCTCGTGCTCTATTTCCCCGAAGACATGCAGACTCGTTTCCGTCCTGCAATCGAGCGACATCGTCTGCGCCGCGAGATCATCGCCACGGTCGTGACGAACGCGATGATCAATCGCGTTCGACCGACGTTCGCATGGCAGATGTGCGACGAGACCAGCAAAGGCTACGCGGACATCGCACGCGCGTTCATCATCATGCGCGACTCGTTCGATCTGCGGACGATCTGGGCCGACATCGAAGGGCTCGACAACAAATTGCCGGCGCGCGTGCAGACCGACATGATGATCGCCGTCGCGAGCCTGCTGGAGCGAGCGATTCTCTGGCTCCTGCGCAGCGGCTACGACAAGCTCGACATCGCCGCATACGTGAGTGAGTTCCGTCCGCGCATCGCCGCGATTCAGGAGCAACTCGGCAGCGTGCTGCCCGCGTCGATGCTCGGCCGCGTGCGCGTGCGTCAGGCGGAGCTGATGGAAGACGGGATTCCCGAGGTGCTGGCGCAGCGGGTGGCGAGCCTCGATGTGATGACGTCGGCGATGGACATCATTCGCATCGCACGCACCGACGCAGCGCATGGCGTCGAGGATGTCGCGCGCGTCTACTTCGGCGTCGGCGAGCGTTTCGGAATGGATCGTCTCCGCAACGCGAGTCAGAACATCGCGGCCGAAACGCCGTGGCAGAAGACCGCGCTCACGACGCTGATCGAAGATCTGTACGCATACCAGAGCGTGCTCGCATCGCGCGTGATCACGGAGACGGAAGGCGTCGACGCGTGGCTCGCGCAACGACCGCGTGTCGTGGAGCGCGTGGATCAGACGATTCACGATTTCCGTTCGTCATCGACAGTTGACCTGGCGATGCTGGCGGTGACGAGCCGCCAGTTGCGCTCGCTCGTGGAGTCTTAATGCGTGTCGCCGCGGGTTATCCGGTCTTCATCACGACGAAGCTGAAGGAATGCCGGGCGTTCTATGAACGCCTCGGCTTCAGCGTCGTGTTCGAAGCAACGTGGTTTTTGTATCTGAGTCTCGATTCCGTTTCGCTCGCGTTCATGACGCCGGATCACCCGTCCTCGCCGCCCGATCCGGGTGCGTTTGTCGGCGATGGTGCGTTCTTCACACTCCAGGTGGAGGATGCTGCCGCGGCGTTCGACGATGTGACGAAAGAAGGATTGCCAATCGCGTATCCGCTGACCTCCGAGCCGTGGGGACAGCGGCGATTCGCGCTCGTGGATCCTGCGGGTGTGTGGGTGGATGTTGTCGAGCAGACGCAGCCCGCGGATGGGTTCTGGGATCCGTATATCGAGTGAGGTTTCGGCGGAATACGGGCGGTCGGGACGCTGCGTTACACTAGTTGCATGCTGAACAAAAAGGCCATCATCACGACGCCGTTTCCAACGCCGGATGAGATTGCCGAGTTGTACGGCATCACTCCGAAGCGCCGGGCGGAGCTCGACCAGATGCTCGTCGAGATCCGTCTCGAGGACGCAAAGAAAAAGACTGGCCCGGCAGCCGCCGCGAAGCGCGCAGCAAAGAAGAAGTAGTTGAGCGCTGAAACTCCGGTCCAACGCGCGGCGTTCATCAACCTGCCGTATGCAAAACGCTACGAGAGCGTCTATCTCGCGTTCATCGCCGGTGTCTGCGGCTACGGTCTCGAGCCGACGTTGGCCATCCGCGATCCGTCCAGTCGATATCAACTCGATCGCATCTACGATCTCATCAGCTCCGCCGCATTCTCGTTTCACGATCTGTCGTGGATGTCGCTCGATCGCAAAGCGCCGCGCACTCCGCGCCTCAACATGGCGTTCGAGCTCGGACTCGCCGTCGCGGTGAGCCGCACTGCGAACGCAAATCATCAATGGTTCGTGTTCGACACGATGCCGTATCGATTGGATAAAGCGCTGAGCGATCTCGGCGGCATCCGAGCAAGAATTCACGACTTCTCACCCGAGAGCATTCTGCGCGCGATGACGAACGCGCTCGGCCGCGAGCGCCATCAACCGACGCTCGCGAGCCTCATGCAGGTTTACGGGGAAGTTGTGAAAACGGCACGGCGGATCAAGCGTGAGTACTCGCGTGACCTGTTCGACACCAGACCGTTCGCAGAGCTGACCTATGCCGCGAACAAAGCCGCATACGAACACATCCCCTCACTCAACCCCTGAACCTTCTTCCCGCATCCCCACCAACGTCACATCCTCCCACCCCGCGTGCCGACAATCCGCGAGCACGGACAAGACCTCACCATACTGCACCCGCTTGTCCGCACGAATCGCAATCGGGCGCGATGCGTCCGTCGTGCGCAGTTTCGTGAGAGCAGAACGCACTTCGTCGCGGCGGATGACCAGCGTGTCGATGTAGACGCTGCCGTCTTCCTTCACCGTCAGAGGCAGGATGCGCTCGTCGACGTTTTTCGTGCTCGACGTCGACGGCAGTTGCACGTCCTCGCCGTTCACCATCGCGGGAACGACGACCATGAAGATGATGAGCAGGACCAGGCAGACGTCGACGAGGGGCGTGACGTTGATGTCGGATTGAAGCGACCGCGAAGCTGTTGCGCGCATGCGAGCCTCCTGGGTCCATTCGACACCGCATCGCGTGTTCACGAAACCGATCGTTAACTTCTGACCCTCCGCGAGCGTCTGGAGATCATGCTCAACGCACTGATCCTCGCCGCGGCGCTCACTCTCGATGCACCGATCGAACAAGCCATGCGCGACGCGGGTACGACCAAACTCGCAATCGCGGTCGTGCAGAACGACCGCGTCATTTATCAACGCGCATTCGGCGACGCCACGAATGACACGCCGTTCTATCTCGCGTCCGCACCGAAGCCGATGACGGCGTTGACGGTACGGCTGCTCGCGCACGACAAGAAACTCGATCTCGACGCGCCGCTGACGACGTCATTGCCGATGCTCAAACTTCCAGCACCGCTCGATCCCGCACGCATGAGCATCCGCGATCTCCTCACGCACCGTCTCGGATTCCAGAACGACGGCGTTATCTGGCGCACCTCGTACTCGGGCATCTGGACGGACGAGCAACTCTTCTCGATCCTCGAACGCCACTCCGTCGCCACACCGCGCCAGTTCTCCTACAACAACCTCGGATACATCCTCACGACGTACGCCATCGAACGCGCGGCCGCGGAGCCGTGGCTCGACGTACTGAACAAGCGCGTGCTCGCGCCGCTGTCGATGACGAACACCACTGCGAAACCATGCATCCCGACGAAGAGTGCCATGACGATGAACCGCGGCGCAGGCGGGCTCTGTTCGTCGATCGCGGACATGACACGCTGGCTGCGCGTGAACATGGCGGACGGGATGCTCGACGGCAAACGCGTCTTCCCACTCGCAGTCATGCGCGAGGTACACGCTCCGCAGATCAGCCTGCAGCGCCGCTTCGGCCGTCTCGATCGTTACGCATACGCCCTCGGCTGGTATCACGCCGACTATCAGGGCGACCTCGTGATCCATCACTTCGGCAGCTATCCCGGCGCATGGGCGCATGTCTCATGGATGCCCGATCGCAACCTCGGCGTCGTCGTGCTCGCAAACGTCTACAACCCGCTCCCCGACGCCGTCGCGTTGCTCGCATACGACACGCTCCTCGGCCGCTCCACCGCGCAATCGCAGTTCGACGAGGACATGAAGAAGATCCGCGATCGGCTCGCATCGCTGCCGCAACGCCTGGCGGAGCTCGAGAAGAAGATCGCCGCGGAATCGACAGACAGTGATCGCACGCTCGCATCGTATGCGGGAACTTACGTCGACGAAGTGCTCGGCACGTTGATCGTGCGCGAAGAAAACAGCGCGCTGTACGCCTCGATCGGGGATCGCAGCGGTCGCCTCATTCGCGCGCGCGGCGATGCGTTTTACGTGCAGTGGTACAGCGACGATGGTCCCGATCGCGTGACGTTCGGCAAGGACTCGCTGAAGTGGAGCGATCGCGAGCTGGCCCGCGTCAGTCCCGGAACGCCTCTCCCATGACGCTTGCGAATGCGTCCACGCTGCTCTGTCCGACGCGATAGACCTCCTCGGGCAGTTCGTAGCGGAAGATCACGCGTCCGTGCTTCTCGACGGCCGCCTCGGCGAAACGCCGCTTGCGACCCGCACCGACGCGCGCCTGTCGCCCGTTGAAGCGGATCACGACGTCGGCTTCTCCTTCGAACTGGATGTCCGGGAACTCTTCGCGCAACGCGCGCGCGAGCTCCGCGGTCATTCCGCCCGCGCGCAATGCGACGGTCGTCGTACCGCGCAACTGTCGACGCAAATTCGAAAGCGCGCGGTCGTTCGCATCGCTATCGCCGCCATCGCGATACGTTGCCGCGCGACTGAACGCTGGCACCGCGGGTTCGTCGATCTCTTCTTCTGCTGGTTTCGGCGCTGGTCGCGTTTCCTCGCGCGGAGGTGTCGGTTTCACGACCGGCCGCGGCTTTGGCGCGACCGGCGCAACGGTAACGGTCACCGGCGGTGTAGCCGAGGTTGTCACGGGCGGTGTCGTGATCGTCGCAGCGAGCTGCGTTGAATCCGCGGTTGCACTGGTGACCGTCACCGAGGACTCGGCGATCTGCGGCGGCTGCGTTGTGGTCGTCGGCGTGGTGTTTGTCACCGGTGCTGCGGTTGTCGTGGTCGTGGGCTCTTCGACGATCGGGCCCGATCGCTTGTCGCGTGGCCAGAACACCAGCATGCCGACGGCGAGGATCACGATCGCGATGAATCCCACAAGGAACGCGGGATTCATCCCCGCGCGCATTTTCGGCGGAGGCGGAGGCGGCGGAGTCGGGTCAGGAATCGGTGTGAGCAGCGTGGCCGGCGCGAGGGGAGCGGCCGCAGGGAACGGTGTTTGCGCCGTGACCGCGGCAGGAGAGCTCGTGCGCAGCGTCTCGCGATGCAGCGTATCGGGATGAGGACGCTCGAGCGTTTCCGCGCGCGAGGTAATCACGCGCATTGTTTCGTCACCAACCGGCGTCGCGACGGTCGGCATGTCACGCGGATCGGGAAGCGTGCGCTCGATCTCTTCGAGCGCGCTCGCAAAATCGCGCGCGGTGTCGTAGCGCTGATTGCGATCGCGCGACAGCGCTTTCTCGAGCACGGCCTGCAATGCGGCGCTGCCCGGCAGCTCGATCGGAATCGTCACGGTCTGTTTGCGCGGCTCGGTCGCGTGAAGCATGAAGTACTCATGCGGCGACGTTGCTTCGTACGGCGGACGCCCGGTGAGCAGTTCGACGAGCACCATCGCCATCGCATACAGATCCGCCCGCGCATCGATCTTCTCGCCTTCGGGGATGAAGCCGAGCTGCTCGGGTGCGGCGTAGCGGAGCTTGCCGACGAAGATGCCGGTGCGCGTCGACGAGACCGCATCCGTGTCTTCGACTTTCGCGACGCCGAGGTCGATGATCTTCACCTCGTCCTCGGCGGTGATCATTAGATTCTCGGGGCTGATGTCGCGATGGATGATGCCGGCGCGATGAATGGCATCGAGTCCACGCAATGCTTGCAGCGTGATGCGCACGGCGAGCTTCGGCGGCAGCGTTCCACGCGTTCGCAGTCGCTGCGCGAGGTTTTCGCCGTCGATGAACTCCCACACCATGTAATGCGCGCCGTCGGGCAGCGACGCGAAGTCGTGCAGCGTGGCGACGTTCTGATGCTGGATCTTTGTCGCGGCGCGCGCTTCGCGGAGGAAGCGGTCCTTCGCATCGGTGTTGCCCGAGATATGCGGATGGACGACCTTGATGACGCGCGGCGAGCCGAGGAACGTGTGCGTGGCTTTGTAGACCTCGCCCATGCCCCCGGCTCCGAGGCGATCGGTGATCGTGTAACGGCCGTCGAGGCTGTCGCCCGGTTTCATTCCGGAGCAGTTTAGCGTTATTGCGTGAGGTTCCCGTACGGCTTCAGCTGTTCCGCGACCTGTGCGCGATCGCCAACGACCACGATCGCCAGTTTCGCGGGATCGATATAGGTACGCGTAAGTCGCTGAATGTCGGCGGGCGCGAGCGCATAAACGTTCTGCACGTAATTGCGGAGATACTCGTCACTCAATCCGTAGAGATCGAGAAACGCGAGCTGCGCGGCGATGCCGGGGCGCGATGAGTTGCGGAGCACGAATGTCCCGGCGATGAAGTTCTGGATGCCGCGCAGTTCATCGCCCGTCGGCGGTTCGTTGCGCAGCCGTTCGATCTCCCCGAGGATTTCCTTGATCGACGCGCCGGTGACCGCAGTGGTCACGTCCGCGATTTCCGCCCACGCGGCGGCACCGAGTCGGGGCGTGATGGTGCTCGCTGGTGAATACGTGTAGCCCTTCTGCTCGCGGATGTTCGAGGTGATCCGCGAATTGAACGATCCGCCGAGGAGCGCGTTCATGACCGAGAGTGCCAGAAAATCGGAATGGGTGGCGTCGATGACGGGCAGTCCGATGAAGAGCGTCGACTGCACTGCACCGGGTCGATCGATGAAGTGAAGAGCACGCGCACCAACCGGAGCAACCTCGGGTTTCGTCGCCGCAGTGCCGGTTTTCCAGTCCCCGAGGTTTTTGCGGATCGCATCTTCGACCGCGGCTGCATCAAAGCGGCCGACGACATAGACGAACGACCGCGCCGCGCCGAAGTTGCGCTCATGAAACCCGCGCACCTGTGCGAGCGTGAAGCCCTGCAATGCTGGTTCGGAGGGAAACGCGCGTCCGTAGGGCGACTTGCCGAACACCACCTGCGAAAACTTCTCGGCGGCGAGGGGCAGCGGCTGGCTCCGCTCGATGGAGAGGCGTCGCGCGAGATCGGTCTTGTTCCGCGCCAGATCGGCCTCGGGGAAGCTCGGATTCCTGGCGACGTCGGCGATGAGAGCAATTGCGTCGACCGCGGATTCGGAGAACACATCGCTGCCGATCGTCGTCTGATTCATGCCGGGCGTGACGTCGAGGGCGCCGCCCATCATGGCCGCTTCACGCGCCATCTGTTCCGCGGAGCGCGTGGTCGTGCCCTGCTTCATCATCGCGGTGGTAAGGTCGGTGAGCCAGACTTCGTTCTCGGATTCATCGACGCGGCCGGTTTGCGTGACGAGACGGATCGTTGCCTTCGGCACTTCGCCGTACGGCACGAAGCGGACTTTCAATCCGTTCGGTAATTCGAAGCGGCGGATTTCCGGAATCGTGAAATTGCGCGGCGTTCCGGGCACGGGCGGTTTTTGTTTCGTTTGTGCGGCGGCGGAGACTGTGATGAGAAGCGCGATGATGATTTTGATGCGCATGGTTTCCTCCGTCAGCTCTTCGGAACGACCAGCAGCACGGTGCGATTCGTGGGGCGCAGATACTCCTGCGCGGTTTTCTGAATCAGCTCCGGCGTGACCTGAGAGAAGCGCTCTTCGACGCTGTTGATGCGCTGCGGGTCGTCATAGAAGAGGCCGAATGACGCGAGCAGATCGGCGCGTCCGAATCCGAAGACGCCTTCGATCTCGTCATAGAGCGACGAGCGCATTTTCACGCGCGCGCGTGCGAGTGTTGCCGCGTCGACGGGTTGCGTCTGCAGTTTCGTGATCTGCGCGTCCATCGCGGCCAGGATCTCGTCCGCGGTCTTGTCTTTGTCGTGGAACAGCCAGGCCATGTAGAGCGCCGGGCCGTTGATGTTGAACATGTTGCCGAGCGCGTTCATCGAGGAGTCGATCTGACCGGTGAGGCCGCGCGTCTGCACGAGATCCTGATAGAGCCAGCTGTCGTTTCCGGCGGCGAGGATCTGATCGATGAGACCCATCGCGTAATACTCCGGCGTTTCCTGCGGCGGTGTGTGATAGCCGACGGCGAGCGCAGGACGCGGCGCTTTCTCGTCGACTTTCGTGTGTCGCTTCTCCGCCGTTTGCCGCGGCTCCGAAATGTCGGGACGCGGCGGTTGCGGCTGCGCTGCGATGGCGCCGAAATACTGCTTCACCCACGCGAGCGCCTGTGTCGATTCGAAGTCGCCGACGATCGCCAGTACGGCGTTGTTCGGCGCGTAGTAGGTCTTGAAAAAACTGCGTGAGTCGTCGAGCGTGGCCGCGTCGAGATCGGAGAGATCGCCGTAGAAATTGTGCGCGTTGAACCAGTTCGTGTTCGCGTACTGCGGCAGGTCGAGCCACGGAAATCCGCCGTACGGTTGATTGAGCACGTTGACGCGGACTTCGTTCTTCACGACATCCTGCTGGTTTTTCAAGTTTTCCTGCGTGATCGCCAGGCTGCGCATGCGATCCGCCTCAGCCCACAACATCGTCTCGAGCGTGTGCGCGGGGACGATCTCGAAGTAGTTCGTGAAATCGAACCGCGTCGAGCCATTGAGCACGCCGCCGTTCGACTGGATCAGCTTGATGAACTCCATCTTGCCGAGGCTGTCGGAGCCCTGGAACATCAGGTGCTCGAAGAGATGCGCGAAGCCGGTGCGGTCGCGCGGCTCGACGCGGAATCCGATGCCGTAGTAGACCGCGACGATCGCGATCGGCGCCGTGTGATCGGGCGAGAGCACGACTTTCAGTCCATTGTCGAGCTTGTGGTACTCGACCGGGACCTTGAGCGCGGCAGGGGGTGGCGGCGGCGGAGGAGGCAGAGGAGGAGCCGGTACCGGCGCGACTTCGACAGTCGGCGGTACGACCGCGAGCGGCGGCGCGGGTGGGGGAGTGGTGGCGCAGGCGGCGATGAGAAGCGCGGCGGGCGCGAGACGAAGCAGCGACTTCATGCGGTCTCCTTGTGAACGAAGCGGGTGACGGTTTCGTAGTAACGCGCGGGCTCGAAAATCGGGATCTCGCAGTGTCCGGCGTGCGAAGTGAGCATTTCCTTGCGCACGCGGAGACCATCGTAGAGCTTTTCGCCGAGGGAGTAGGGAATCACGGCATCGCGAGTGCCGTGCATGACCAGTACCGGAACGCCGGCGTCGTTCAGCCACGCGGTCGTGCGCAGCGCGAATGGCGCCGTCCAGCCGAGTGGCAGCGGACGGTAGAGCGCGTTACCCATGTCTTTGAGCGAAGGGAACGAGTTCTCGAGGATGACCGCGCGAACGGAGCCTTTGCGTTCCTTCGCGACATACGCCGCGTATGGCCCGCCGACCGACTCGCCGTACAGCACGATCTTCTTCGCGCCCTTGTTGCGGACGTAGTCGAACGAGGCAAGCGAGTCGAGGAACAGCTTCGACTCCGACGCCTTCCCTTCACTCTTGCCGTAGCCGCGATAGTCGAACACGAAGACCGAGATCCCGCGTTTGGCATGCTCCACGGCCATGTCCGCCCGATCGGTGAGATTGCCGGCGTTGCCGTGGAACCAGATCATCACCGGCGCGTCAGGATCCTTCGCATCGAAGCGCCATGCGTGCAATTTCACGCCATCGGATGTGATGAACGTGTGCTCCGAAGGCTCGATCAGAAACGCACTGCGCTCCCACCGCCCGACCGGATACTGATCGGGGAAGAACATGCCGGTGCGGCGCAGGAAGTGTGCGAACGCGAAGATCGCGGTGAGGAGGATCAGGAGGAAGATGAGGACGCGGGTCATGAGGACGAATTGAAAATTGAGAATTGAAAATGGAAAGATCGGAACATGGCTCTCGCGAGAAGGGTCATCCGATTTTTCAATTTTCAATTTTCAATTTTCAATTGCGCCTCTCCGTCAGGCGGTAAGTTTCTCCCAGTCCCCTTCCGGAGCATCCTTCGCCAGCGCCAGCCCACCATCCGACCCGATGAACACCGGGTCCTCCATGTAGCGCACGCTGCCGCCGCCTACGCCGCGGAGCGCTTCTTCGATCGCCGCGGGGAGGCCGGCAATCAGGCCGCCGCCGCCGGAGAGGATGATGTTGTTGCGCACGCGCTCCTGGAACTCGGGCTCGACGCGCGCGAGCAGGTCGAGCATCGTTTCGACGATCGGCGGGAGGATGGTCTCGCACGCGATCTTCATCTCGTTCGTGATGTCGTGCTCGGTCGGGACGCCTCGCACCGGTGCGGTCACGATGACCGGTCCCGGCGCGGTGCCGACGAAGCTGTGCTTTTCCTTCCACTCGCGAACCATGAACACCGTCACGTTCGCCTGCGGGTAACGCTCTTCGATCAGCTTGAGCAGCTGCGTGTCGATGGAGTCGCCGGCGATGGTGAGCGTGCGCTGATCCTCTTCCGTCGGATAGCGACCCTTCATCACGCAGAAGTCGGTGGTGCCGGCGCCGATGTCGACGATCATCGTGTGCAGCAGCGCATCGAGTCCGTACGCGACCGCGAACGGCTCGGTCACAATCAGAAGACTGTCGACGATGCCTTTCATCGCGTTGCGCAGGTACTGCTTGTTCGTGCGCAGCGACGCCGCGGGCACGCCGACGACGGCGCGCACGTTCGAGGCGTCGATCTTTCCGTTCACGCCGACGAGTCGCAGCAGATGCTTGAGCAGCTCGCGCACCGCTTCGACGTCTTTCTCCGAGCCTTCCTTCAAAAGGCCGCGTTCGAGCGGGCGATGAAGATCGAGCATGGTGCGATTGGCGACGGCTTCGTGGCCGATCAGCACTTCGCGTTTGAGGACTTTGCGCGCCACCATGTCGACGGGCCAGCCGACGAAGCTGTCGACGACGAAACGCTCGCCGTTGGACGCCGAGATGGCGCTGCGCGAGGTACCGAGGTCGATGCCGACGTTGAGGATCTCAGCCATTCTTTTCATTTCCTTTCGAGGACGCGCCCGCATACGACCGTATGCCTTCGAACAGCGCCGCGGCGATCTTTTGCCGGTATTCAGGCCGGCGCAGCATCGCGGATTCTTTTTCGTTGGAGATGCAGCCGACTTCGGCCAGCACGGCCGGCATGTCGGTCGACGCGAGCACGATGAACGGCGCGCGTTTCACGCCCCAGTTTTCGAGGCCGGCGTCATCGCTCTGCAGTGACGTGAAGAGGTTCTTCTGTACGGCCATCGCGAGCTCGTGCGATTCGTCGCGACGCGCATCGACGTAGACGTCTTCGAGCAGCTTGCGCATGTCCGACACGGAGTATCCCGACACGCGATTCTCGCGCGCTGCAAGTGCAGTCAGCGAAGGATCGTTCGTTGCGCCGAGGTAGTACGTTTCGATGCCGCGGCTCTCGGTGTGTTTTTCGAGCGCGTTGACGTGGATGGAAACGAAGATGTCGCTCTTCGATTCATTCGCGAGCGCCGCGCGATCTTTGAGGGCGATCGTGCGATCGGTGTCGCGCGTGACGACGACGTCGAAACCGTTCGCTTCGAGCAACGCGCGGAGACGCAGGCCGATGTCGAGCGTGATCTCCTTCTCGAGCACTTCCTTCGCGGTCGCGCCGGGATCGGTGCCACCGTGTCCTGCATCGAGCACGATGCGCCGCACCGAAAGAGGGAACGCGGACGACGTCATCCGCTCTGCCGTGTCTTTCGCTTCGGGCGCGATCGCCTGCGGACGCTTCATCACCTGTACGATCGGCAATGCGGACATGCGCGCCATCACGGGCGACTGATGGTTGCCGTTAGCGATGATGTACGAGGAGCCGACGAGCGTCAGCGGCAGGAACACGAACGACGCGCGGCGCAGCCAGACGCGCCACAACCGGTTCGCGGAGCGAAGCGCACGCGGAGGCACGCCTCGAATGACGTCGAGGTTTTCATCCACCGCCTGCCGCAGCATCCGGCGTTTCACCCGCTCGATGTTGGCCGCTCTCATTCCGACTCAGGACCGATTGTACCGTGGAGCGGCTGGAGGCTATCGCTTCACTGCCGCGACGTGTTTGCGCAGGAACTCACAGAACTCCTCGGTCATACCGGCCCCATCCGTCGAGCGAGGTCGCTCGAAGCTCGACGTCACGCGGCCCTTGTCGTCCAGGTGCGTCGCCGCAAAGACGATGGGCGTCCCGGTGCGCAGCGCGAATGCAAAGGTTGCGGGAGAGACATACCGCCGTCCGACGACCGTGTCGAGCGGCACCCAATCCTCATGCAGCACCGGTTCTTCGATCGTGATCAACACGACGCTCCGGCCGGTGAGGATCCGACGCATCTGAACGAAGAGCTGCGGTCCGCTGTACACCTTGCCGATCGGCTCCGTCGTGCCCAGGTAGTACATCGGCTCGCGCGATCCACCGAGCGCGATGGTGTACGTGCGACCGACGTCGTACACCGACCGCGACATCATGATGTTGAGCTGGAAATGCCCGCTCACGAGGAGCACGGGTCCATCCGGAATGACTTCCGCGCCGATACGCGCGATCTCCGGATCGAACCGCACTCGCGCACGCGTCATCGCGCGCAGAACCATGCGCAGCGATTCTTCGCGAGGGCCGTCGAGCAGGGAGGGGCGGCGCGCGAACCACGGAGAGCGTCGCACGACCGGCGCAATCGTGAGCGCGATCCTGCGTGCGACCGCGAATCGTTTCTTCTGTGGCAGGAGACGAAACACGCTCCCCGCCAGGTGCGCGAAGAGTTGAAGGATGCGCCGGACGTTCACGCGGCGATGGAGCGAGTCCCGGCGTGCTTGAGGAGGATCTGCCACCATCCCGAGCCGCCACGACGCGCGCCTTCGAGAGCCTGACGCCGCGCCTCGTCGGTGGTGGCGACGGACGCGATGAGCCGCGCACCTTCTTCGCCGTGACGATCGTCAGCAGTCATGTGCTCGTAGAGAAACTCGAGGTCGCCCTCGGTGAATCCATAGTGTTGCCGAAGCGGCGGAGCGATCAGTCGGAACGTCGGAGGCGTGTGCGCTTCCGTTCCGACCGCGATGTACGCAAACGGTCCGAGCCAGTTCCCCGCGGCGAGCGCGCGATGAAACCAGCGCGGCGGACCGATCACAAACGAGTCGATCTGCTCATCCGTGACACCCGCGGCGCGCGCGAACCGGCGCGCCATCGTCGGATGATGGCGATCGGGATCGAACTGCGCCTGTCCGGGGATGTACGTCGTCATGCCTTCCTCTTCGAGGACGTTGGCGATCAGCGAGTGACGGACGATCGGGTTGGGACAGATGCTCAGGATCGCATGCAACGCGCGGACGAACGACGCGGTGGAGGATGCGATGTGCAGCGCGAACGAAGCGATCTCCTCCCGCGTCAGGAGACCTTCCCGGATTCGGATGACGAACGGATGCGTCTCGATGTTGTGCGGACGCGCCGCGGCAAAGAGCGATTCAGCGAAGCCCACTAGTAGCCTCCGTCGTTCGCGATGATGTGCTCCATGAACGGCGCAATCGTCCCCTCGGGCGTGAGCCGTCCGCGACGTGAGCTGCCGAGGTCTGGCCATTCCGTCATCTGCACGTGGACGCGGCCGAAGAAAAACTCCGCGGCGTTGTGCGAGTGGGTGTCGATATTGATTGCGTCCGGTGTGACGCCCGCGGCGTTGCAGAAGGCGTCCATCATCTGTGCGACTTTTGCGGGCGGCGTGGTCATGTAACGGCCCATCGCCCCGACCGCGCGCAGATGCAGCTCGCGAACGTTGCGCGACTTCTCGATCTCTTTCCACGTCGCCGTGATCGCGGATTCGTTCACGCCCGGAATGAGGATCATGCCGATGGAGGTGAAGACGTGCTCGGCGCGCAGATTCTCGAATGCGAGACGCTTCTTTTCCGCGCAACGCATCTCGTCGATGGCTTCGTACAGATCGTCATCGAAGCCGCCGCTGAAGGAGAGATAGCAGACCTGCATCCCGGCCTTCTTGAGCTCGCGCACGTACGCGCGATCGGCGAGCTTGAGACCGTTCGTCATGACGACCGGGTGATGACCGTGCGAGCGCACG
This sequence comes from Thermoanaerobaculia bacterium, assembly GCA_036009605.1. Lineage (GTDB taxonomy): Bacteria > Acidobacteriota > Thermoanaerobaculia > Gp7-AA8 > Gp7-AA8 > QHVT01. The sequence continues at coordinate 14,610 of DASYLL010000087.1, forward strand.
TCGCGGATGATTTCGGGGAGATCGCGGCGCAGAGTCGCTTCACCGCCGGTGAGGCGGATGAATGTTCCCTTGCGCAGCCGGCTGAGGATCGACGAGAGCCAGCGCGAGTCCATGTCGGGAATGACGCGATTCGGCAGATAGCAGTTCGAACACGTCATGTTGCAACGATGCGTGATGTCGATCATCACGATGTCGTACGGCGACTGTTCCGGCGGAAACGAACGTGCTACAGGCTTCGACTGCAGAAGTGTTTCGCTGGCGACCGTCATTGCAAAACATCATAAATCGACCTTCGCGGGCTCCGGGATTTCTTTCATCAACTCGTAGCCTTCCGAGCGCGCGACGTAGGTTGCAATGGTGAGGTCGCCGGTCACATTCAGCGTGGTGCGGCACATGTCGAGAATGCGGTCGACGCCGAGGACGATGGCGATGAGCGCGGGGTTCACGCCGATCTGCGCGAGCACCACGATGATGAACGGAATCGAGCCCGACGGCACGCCGGCCGTGCCGATGCCACCGAGGATCGCGAGATAGAGAACCATCAGCTGTTGCCCCATGGAGAGGTCGACGCCGGCGAGCTGTGCGAGGAAGAGCACGGTCACGCCTTCGAAGAGTGCCGTGCCGTTTTGATTCGCGGTTGCGCCGACGGTGAGCACGAACGAGTTGATGTGACGCGGCACGCCGAGGTTTTCTTCGGAAACGCGCAGTGCGGTCGGCAGCGTTGCGTTAGACGACGAGGTCGAGAAGGCGGTGATCATCACGGTCTTGATGCGGCGGAAGAATTCGATCGGATTGATGCGCGACAGCAGCGCGACCGATGCCGAATAGACGCCGAACATGTGAATGGCGAGACCGAGGAGCACGGTGGCGACGAACCATCCGAGGCTGAAGAGCAGCTCGAAACCGAAACGCGCGGTCATCGAGAAGAGGAGGCAGAACACCGCATACGGCCCGAGGCGCATGACGATCTGAATGCCGGCCGTCGTCGCGGCAAACACTGCATCGAGGACCGAGATCAACGGTGCCGAGACCTCCGGCGCGATCATCGTCAGGCAGATGCCGAAGAAGAGCGCGAAGAACATCAGGCCGAGCATGTCCGGCGTTTCGCGGCCGACCGAGTAGAAGATGTTGGTCGGGACGATCGTCTTCACGACTTTGAGCAGCGGCGTGTCGGTTGATTTCGCGCCGCCGATCGCGCTGTCGACGCTCTTTTGCGCGTCCACTTTGAAGCGTTCCGCGAGTTGCGCGCCGACCACGGGATCGATGCGCTTGCCGGGCTTGATCGTGTTCGCCAGCGTCAGTCCGATGACGACGCTGATCGCGGAAATGACGAGCGTGTAGATGAGCGACTTCACGCCGATGCGGCCGATGCGGCGCAGATCGCCGAGGCCCGCAACGCCGACGACGAGGCTCGAGAAGACGAGCGGCACGACGAGCAGGAGCAACAATCGGAGGAAGAGCTGTCCGATCGGGTTCGTGATCTGATCGACGGCGAAGATCAGGTTCGTGTCGCTGGCGCCGAGGAAACGATTGAGCGTTCCTCCGACGAGCGCGCCGAGCACCAGACCGATCAGAATTTTCGTGTGAAGAGCGATGCCGCGAACGGACCCAGCCATGGCGCGGCATGGTACACCGAGGGGAGTTCGTTGCGTCTCAGAGTCTCAGAGTCTCAGAGTCTCAGAGTCTCAGAGTCTCAGAGTCTCAGAGTCTCAGAGTCTCAGAGTCTCCATCCATCGGGCGCTGCGGATCCAACCGATTCCTCTGAGACTCTGCGACTCTGAGACTAATTGGTTACTCCGTCTCGCGATCCACCTTCGTGACTTCCGTCGAAAACGATTCCCGAATCTCACTCGTCGTCATGTAGTGCAGCTTCGCGTTCTGTTGATACTGCGCCGCGTCATTCACGAGTCGGTTGAGCACGCGAAAGTGCCGTCGCTCGTGCGTGTAGCGTTTGATGTCGGGATAGAGAGCGCCGAAACCCGCGAAGGCGAACGCGAACATCCGCTCGATGATCGGCACGAACGGCAGGGCGATCACGATGGCGCCGAGGAGCAGGCCGCCGATCGCGAACGCGAAACGGGCACCGGGATCGCCGCCACGCCATACGCCGAATTTCGTCCGCTCCAGCGCCGTCATTTCGCGCGCGGCTTCGATGTACTGCGGCATCGCCGTCTCGAGCACTTCCTTCTCCAGCACTTTCCAATAGGCGGGGGAGCCGCCGAACTCGTCGTACGCATTCCTGATCTTCGCGAGCTTCTCTTTCGCGACCTTCATCAGCTGAGACTCGGCCTCGTCGGAATCGAAGCCGCGGCGACGGTGCTCGCATTCTTCGAGCACGACGAACACGACGCTGCCGAAGTCGTACTCCGGACCGGCAATATTGAGCATTTATGGTTTTCCGTCGTCCTGTTGCTGCTGCTGGATCGTGCGAAAGACTCCGAGCTGCTGGAGCAGCTTGTTGCCGTCGATGATCACGTTGCCGTTCGGCATTTTCGGGATCTGGCGGATCTCTTTCTTCTGCAATGCGTCGATGAGCTGCAGGCTCACATAGGCGTCGCCGGCGCTGCCATTGAGCGCCGCGCGCTCGCGTTTGATGCCTTCCGCGACCGCGCTCTTTTCCGCGATCACGGCTTGCGCTTCCTGCTCGCGTTGTCCGAGATACGCATCGGCCGTTCGTTTAGCCTGTTCGAGCTCACCCTCGGCGCGCGTCAATTCCTCGGTCAAACCCGCGATCTTCATCTGCAGGTGGGCCTGATTCGATTCGAGTGTGGCCAGAATCTCGGCTTCGAGTTTTTCGGCCTGTTTCTCGGCTTCCTTGCGTCCGTTGATGAGCTTCTGATAGTCGGGCTTGAACGCGAAATTGCCGAGGATGACCTGATCGACGATCACACCGTAAGGAGCCATATGCGCGCCGAGGATGCGCGTCGCGTCATTCGCCGCACGGAAGCGCAGATCGGGGTTGTAGTACTCCTCGGAATCGAGCCGATTGAGCACGTCGCGCACATACGACCGCGCCTGCGGCCGCACGAGACGCTCTTCGAGCAGGCGCGTCGACGGCGCGGCCAGCTCCCAGATGCGCACGGCTTTCGTCGGATCGATGCGCCAGCGCACCGTGACGTCGGTCTCGATGTCGTTTCCGTCGCGCGTCTTGAAGCGCAGGTCGTCTTTCTGTTTGCCGCGCGTGGTCTGCGCCGACATGACGAGGCTCTGCGTCGAGACGTCGAACTTCGTCCAGTCATTGACGATCGGCGTGAAGAAATAGGTCGCACCGGGAGGCGCAACTTCGGTCGAGCGCGTGATTTTGTTGAAGCGAATGCCCACCTCGGTCGCACCGGTCGGATGCGGCGTGCAGGCGGACGTGCAGAGGAGCGACGCGGCGATGATTGCTATTGATCGAGGTTTCATGTCGCGTCCTTATTGGCCGAGCTTGCTCAGATCGGTCGGATCTTCGCTGATGTAGATCGGTCCTTTGATGCTGTTCAGGAGCGCCAGCCCTTTGCGCAATCGCAGGAGCTTGTCCGAGCCCGCGCCTTCCATGGAGCGGTTGATCATCTCGGAGCCCTGCGCCTCGGCTTTACGGACGAGCAGATCCGCTTCGGCGTGACGCGAGCGCTCGTACAGATCGCGTTGTGCGTTGATGCCGGTGATCTGCGCCTGGAACTCCGCGGTCTTGATGTTGATGAGGTTCTGTCCCTGGGCAGCGGTCTGCTTGAGACGCGTGTCGACTTCGGCCTGCTTGGCGAGTGCGCGATTCGTGAGGACCGACTGGTCCTGAATTTTCTTCTGCTCCGTCAGCGACTGGAACGTCTCCGGGTAGTCGTATTGACGGATGAGGATGTCGGCGAGTTGAAGTCCGTTCTCCTTGAATTGCGCCGCGAGCTGGGTCTTGAGGTGATGCGCTTTGGCGAGGCGTTGATCGCGATAGAACTCCTCGGCGCGCAGCTCGCCGAGGTGCTGTTTGACGGCGGGGTCGGTGAGACGGATGACGACGTTGTCTTCATACGCGCGGCCGAAGCCGAATCGGGAGACGACGAGAAACGGATCGGCGACGCGATAGATCACGGTCACGTCGACGGCCACCGGATATCCGTCGACCGTCGGGACATTGATTGCACTGACGGTGCGGTGATCGCCGGCGCTCTCCGAGGCTTCGTTCGTGAAGTCGACGAGCTGAATGTTTCGCGGGAACGTCTGGATCTTCTCGTAGCCGGCGATCTGTCGCCGATATCCGGCCCGGACCAGCGTCTTCTGCAGGCCTTTGTTCGGCCCGAACGCGATCTGGCGCATGCCGATCTGATCCGGCGCGACATACGTGATGACGCAGGCCCGCAGGAAGAGGAGGGGCGAGATGATGAGCAGAAGGCGGAAGGCGAGGGAAAAGAACCGCCCCCCGCGAAACGAAAACGATGGCATTTTTACCGGAAACCGCGCCTTGAACCGTGGCGTGGTCGATGCACTCTCGAACATTGGTCGGCCTTCTTCCTGGACGGATTGTCCGCAATTCTACAGCCGCGGTCGCGTTGCTCCCGCGGGTTGTCGGTTGTCGGTTGCTGGTTGAGGGTGCCTCGGCGCGAGAGTGGTGGGCATTCGCGATAAGGCACCTTAGCCGCGGTCGCGTTGCTCCGCGGTTGCTAGTTGTCGGTTGCTGGTTCCGGGTGCCTTGTCGCGAGAGTGGTGGGCACTCGCGATAAGGCACCTTAGCCGCGGTCGTGTTGCTCTGCGGGTTGTCGGTTGTCGGTTGCTGGTTCCGGGTGCTTTGTCGCGAGAGCGGCGGCCGCTCGCGATAAGGCACCTCGAACCAGCAACCAGCAACCAGCAACATCCAACCGACAACCGACAACCGACAACCGACAACCGACAACCGCCAACATCGGTTTGGTAGAATGCCTTTTTTCCTTTCGGCGCCGCGGTTCGGGCGTCTCCAACAACTGCAAGGAGTCTCAGTGACTGCAACTCTCGAATTGACACACCAGTTTGACGCCGCGACTGCCGCGGGACGCCCGGCTTTCAAGGTCCGCGACCTCAACGAGGCGATCCTCGGCCGCAACGAAATCCGGCTCGCCGAGCACGAAATGCCGGGCCTGATGGCCGTGCGCGAGAAATACGGCAAAGAGAAGCCGCTCCAGGGTGCGCGCGTGATGGGCTCTCTGCACATGACCGTGCAGACCGCGGTCCTCATCGAAACTCTGCAGATCCTCGGCGCCGACGTGCGCTGGGTGAGCTGCAACATCTTCTCGACGCAGGATCACGCCGCAGCGGCGGTGGTCGTCGGGCGTCCGGACACGGGCGGCACGATCGAAAACCCGCGCGGCATTCCGGTCTTTGCCTGGAAAGGCGAAACGCTGGAAGAGTATTGGTGGTGCACGTCGGAAGCGCTCATGTGGCCGGACGGCAGCGGGCCGATGCTCATCGTCGATGACGGCGGCGACGCCACGCTGCTCGTACACAAAGGCGTGGAATGCGAAGGCAAGAGCAAAGTGCCCGACTTCAATCCGGCGGACGAGCCGGAAGAGTGGGGCGTGATTCTCGATCTCATGCGCGCCGAGCTCGCGCGCGATCCGCAGCGCTGGACGCGGGTGGCCAAAGACCTGCGCGGCGTTTCCGAGGAGACGACGACGGGCGTGCATCGGCTTTATCAGATGCAGGAAGCGGGAACGCTGCTGTTCCCCGCGATCAACGTCAATGACTCGGTGACCAAGTCGAAATTCGACAATATCTACGGTTGCCGCCATTCGGTGATCGACGGTCTCAATCGCGCCACGGACGTGATGATTGCCGGCAAGCTGGCGGTCGTTGCGGGTTACGGCGAAGTCGGCAAGGGCTGCGCACAGGCGTTGCGCGGACAGGGCGCGCGCGTCGTCGTCACGGAAATCGATCCCATCTGCGCGCTGCAGGCCGCAATGGAAGGATTCGAGATCCGCTCGATCGAGAGCGTCGTCGAAAAGGCCGACATTTTCGTGTCGGCGACCGGCAATAAGGACGTCATCACCGCGGAACACATGGGCCGCATGAAGCACAACGCCATCGTCAGCAACATCGGACACTTCGATAACGAGATCGATATGGCGGGCCTGAAGAAGGTTCCCGGAATCCGCAAGGTGAACATTAAGCCGCAGTACGACGAATGGGTGTTTCCGGACGGCCATGCCGTACTGATCCTTGCAGAAGGCCGTCTCATGAACCTCGGCTGCGCGACCGGACATCCGTCCTTTGTGATGTCGGCGTCGTTCACCAATCAGGTGCTCGCGCAGATGGCTTTGTGGAACAACAAAGGCGAGTACGATAGAGCCGTGTATGTACTCCCCAAACAGCTCGATGAAGAGGTGGCGCGCCTGCACCTGAAGCACCTCGATGTCGAATTGACGGTCCTGACGCCGGATCAATCGCAATACCTCGGCGTTCCGGCGACCGGCCCTTACAAGCCCGATCACTATCGCTACTGATGCGGTTTTGGCGCTTTTTGCTGTCTGAAGGCGGGCTAAATGGCCCGCCTTCATTGTTTTGTATTGACAATTCCGCTATAGGTGCACAAGACTTTGTGCGTGAGAAGTGATTGAGGAGGAGTGAAATGGCTAGACCCAGAAAACAAGGCGACTCGACGCCTTCCAAACTATCCGGTGGACAGGCATCGTACGTTCTCGAGCGCCTGCTCAAAGAGCGTCGCGTGTCGCAGAGCGACGTCAATGGCTATGTAGCGCAGATGAAGCAGGAAATCGGTCAGCTCGAAGAGCGGCTGAAACATCTGCGGGATGCCGTGGGCGATGCTGCAAGCGCCGCGGTTTCCAGTATCGCTTCTGTTGCATCGTCTGCTGTTGCGGCCGTTCGCGGACGCAGGCCGGGTCGCCCGGCGGGCAGCAAGAACAAGGTTGGCCGTCCGGCTGGAACCCCGGGCCGTAAGCCGGGCCGTCCGGCGAAAGCCGCGGCCGCGCCTGCAGCAGCGGCAGCTCCTGAAACCGCCGCGCCGTCCAAGAAGGGTGCAAAGCGCTCGCGCAAAGCCCCCATTACGGCCGAGCAGCTGGCTTCGCGTCAGTTGCAGGGACGCTATCTCGCGCTGGTGCGCCGTTTCCCGGCCAACCGCCGCGCGGCGATCGCCAAGACGGCCAAGGAAAAGGGCCGCGAGGCAGCCATCAGAGAGATGCAGGACAACCTGCCGAAGAAATGATCTGAGATTCCGATTCCGAAAAAGGGCGCACGCGAGTGCGCCCTTTTTTATTGCTTCTTCTTCAGTGTGCGCAGGTACGCGACGACTTCCCGAATCTGCTCCGGCGACATCGAGCTCTTGAATCCCGGCATCGTGTTCTTTCCGTCGGCGATCACCGCAGCGAGCGCGTCATCGGTCTGCTCCTGCACTTCCGCGGACGTCAGATCGCGTACTTTGAGCGCTTTTCCGGTCGGCGAATTGCCGGTGCCGTCGGCGGCATGACAGACGGCGCACGACTTGCGATAAGACGCCTGGCCCGGATGGTCCGCGGCGCCCGCGAGCGTCGCGAAAGCGAACGGAAGCAGAACGAAAAGGGCTCGTTTCATGAGCGGAGGATAGCAGGGTGAAGTGGCTGTGGATCGCCGTAATCGTATTGACCGCCTGTATACGTACGCAGGAGGCCACTGTCACGGAAACTGTGGCCGATAGTGGGTCGAAATCTGCCCCGCCTGCCGAGACCATAAAGATAGAGGAAGTGCCCAATGTGACGATTGTGAACGTCGAGATTGCGAATCCGCTCGTCATCAGCGGTCAGGCGCGCACGTTCGAGAACAATGTGATGCTGCGCGCCCGTGATGCGGATGGCCAGATCATTACGGAAGGATTTACGACAGCAACCGGCGAAATGGGGCAGCACAGCCCGTATCGGGGAACGTTGTGGCTGCCGCGCGAGCCGGGCAATCGGGTGATCGTCGAGGCATTCGAACATTCGGCGAAAGACGGTTCCGAAATCAACATGGCGAGCGTCGAGAAGCCGTTCAACGTCCAGCCGATCGAAGCCGTGCTCTATTTTCCGGACGAAGGCTGCACGGGCGTAAAGCCATACACGCGGCAGATGCCGAAGAGCA
>DASYLL010000088.1:0-4398 GCA_036009605.1 Thermoanaerobaculia bacterium
ACCGTAGCCGAAGCCACCGCCGATGAAGAAGCCCTTACGGACGGGCGGGGCTCCATCAGCGGCAGGCGTTTGGGTGTCAGCGGCGACCGATTGCGCAGTCGCACTGGCTGCGGTGATGCTGATAGCAATCAGACCAGCGAGACACATGGCGCGTGTAATCATGAGATCTTACTCCAATTATCGAGAATAGGGGACGCACGTATGGCAGCGAGGTCCAGGCAATGGATCTCGCAATGGGGAACCAGCCGCGCAACAACGTCTAGCCCGCGCTGCTTCGTTTTCAGGCGTGATGATGCACGGTGAGTGGAGCGTCGGTGTAGACAACCATCCTCGCTCCTTCCTTCAACTCGGCATTGCTTCCGTGCTTGAGGAGACCAATCGGGCCAAAGAGAACGGTGAGTGCGACCGTACTTCCCGTCGCATCGCTTCCGCTCTTGCCTCGGGCTGCGCGCAATTTGATCTGCTGTCCGTCGATCGACGTCGTCGACGACACCCGGATGCTCAACTTCCCAGACTTTCCGAAGTGTCCATTGTGCTCGGCGTTGGTTACCTCGCCTTTGACGAGCGTGCCCTTCGCGATTACGACGACACCATTGATCAGGACATCCGCGTCGACCTTGAAGTCGACCGGATCGCCCTCGGTCGCGGTCTTACTCGAGACGAGTGCTTGATTGACGACATTGAACTCGGTGCCGTCAGGAACGACAAGTGAGTCCGCTGCTGGTGCCGCAATGACAACCGCTGCGAGTGCGGGCGGCTGATTCACAGGAGTCTGCGCCTGTACAGTAAGAAGTCCCGCGAGCACTGTGAATGCGCTGAGTCGAACCGCGCTCTTGACCTGACCCATTTCAAGTTCTCCGCTGAGCAAAAACGTCGCTTTAAGTGTCGATGGCGGGTCAGTGAGCTGACACTCATTGCTGTGGAGACTGTGGGCGCGGGTCATCGCAACAGTGAGAGTCCGAAAGCACACGTCTGCGATTAGAATCGTCTCATGACGCTTCCGGCGCATCGCTCGCGGGCTAAAACCATAACAAACGAGAGGCCCACCGGTTGTTCCGTGAGCCTCTCGCCGTACTGCGCATTTCGGTGAGTCGATGAAATTGAACCAGTTGACTCGACCGTCCGCCGCTATCTCGTCTTGCGAAAGCTGATGATCACGTCTGCGGGCGCCGCCTTTACTGGGCGCGTGAATCCTGGAAGCGGATCGTACGGCATGTCCGCTGCGAACGAGGTGCTGTGTGTGTGGAAGCGCGTATCGTCGATGAATGGGCTGAAAGCGAAGTAGAGCGCGCTGTCCGTTGCGAGGGGCGCGATGTTGAACGTGGCGTGAGTCGTGGTGCCGTCGCCGGTGACGTTGAAGTGGTCGTCCTCGCTCGTCGCGCCGAGACGCGAATGGATTTCGACTTCGCCCGTGAACAGGTCTGTGGGTCCGCCGGTGATCACGTGCGTGTAAGTCGCCGGAGCACCCGAGTGGATGGTATCGGGACCGCTGAGCGTGTACGTCCACGGTGCAACGTGTAGTGCGACGGCGTTCGGGCCGGGCGCAAGTGTGAGGGTGTGTACCTCTCCCGCAGCCAACGCGATGCGAATTCCATCATGGATGTCGTGAAAAGCGACGACCTCCACGGAGTATCCGTTGCCTGCAGGAACGGTGAGAGTAACTCGCGTACTGTCGTTTGCAGTAGGAAGCTGGACGGGCGTAACTACGTCGGTGGCGTCGTTCCAAATCTTCACGAATGCACTATCCGCGGCAGCGGGGATCTGACTCGTAGCGTTCCGCGTGATCATGAAGCTCAACGTGCTGCTCTGGCCTGGAGGGGGCGAGGTGTGGTCGCCAGATCCGCTGCATGCGAGCGTTCCAGCAACGGCGGCGACCACTAGACGTGCTTTCATTTCTTTCCTGGTTGGTGGAATGCGCAAGCTCGGCCAGTGAGCCTTCGCGATTGTATCGGAATGCATGGGCTCTTGATCGTTTCTTTTAGTACAGGTCTCCCAAGGTTCGTGGCTGAGCGATCGCCAGTCTGTACAACGGCTCCAACGCAGCGCGTCGTGATTGCAAATGATCGGTCGACGGGCGGCTCCCTGCAGTTTCACTGAGCGTCGAGAGTTCAGCCCAGGCACGTTCGAGTGTAACTCGCGGGAAGGCGAGATATTGATCGTAGCCTAGATCGAAGGCGGTTTGCAGAACGACCTGATAAACGTCCTCGGCTTCGTCGACCCGCAAGTCTGCAAGGATAAGCTCGAGTTGTTTCTGAAGTATCGCGGACACCTCCGATGGCCTATACCTCGCGAAATCCCCCTCCGCGATGTCAAGCCATTCCTTCAATGCCGAGATATCTCGCTGGCGCTCTCGGTCCAGAGAGCCAGTCTCGAGAGCGCTTTCTACGTATCCCAGCACAAGGTCGAGCCGATCTTTGCGAAACCAAATTTCGCGTTCGAGTCCATCGCGCGCGACGATCTCGTGATATCGCTCTGGGTCAGCTTTACCACTTGCCAATATTCCGGTTAACTCGCCGATCGCGCCACGCGTGCCGCGACGGTCGGCCCACTGAGCGAAGTGCTCTTGGACTGCAACGGAGAATTCCAAGTGATCAGCCTCCACATCAGCGCGCTGAGCGTCGGCGAATCGAGTATCGCGGGTGAATCGCGCCGATACCCAACTCAGAGGATTGATTCAGTCCCTGAAAAATCTTCCCAACATGCCCGACGACGTGAGCGACGCAGTGGAGTCCGCCCGTTGGCTGCGAACAGCGATCGAAGCCGGAAATGCCAACGGAGACTCCTAGTCGAGAGCTAGACCTTCGATGGTTTGTCGGAGCTCTTGCTGTCGCCGACGTTGCCCAACAACCCACCCTTCGACACCAGCTGCGCCGCCAGCACCGTCTGGATCACGCTGACGATCTGATTCGCCGTCCCATTCGCCGCACCGCCATCTTCGCTCCCCGACACCGTCACGAGACGCGCTTCGGCGAGAGCAGCCGCGATCTGCGGAGCGATCACTGGCAACATCTCGATCTGGCGATACCTGAAGTAGCTCTCCCCTCCAGCGGCGATCGCCTTGTTGATAATCTCGATGCTCTCGGCCGACGCCGCTGCCACCGTGCGGATTCGAATCGCCTCCGCCTCTGCCGAGGCTTGAGCCGTGATCGTGACGCGCGATGCATCGGCACGCGCCTGAGCGATCTGCGTTGCGTCGAGCTCGGCGACGCGCTGCACGCCCATCGCTTCCTGCCTCTTCGCTTCGGCCTGCGCGATCAACGCCGCATTGCCAGCCTTCGTCTGCTCAAGCTCGCGCTGACGATCTGAAATAATCCGCTCGGCCTCGATCGTCGCTTCCTTCGCGCGACGCGCCTGCTGCGCCTGCACGATATCCGCAGTTGCCTGCGCTTCCGCAGCCGACATGCGACGACGCGCATCTGCGACCTCTGACTGCACAACCTTGATGTTGAGCGAATTGAAGATCAAACCGAGATCGGTGAGCTCGCGCGAGCACGCCTTGCGGATGATCACTGCGAGCGGATCGTCGTCGTCCTCGAGCGTCTCGATGTCGCCACTCGTCTGCAATGCTACGGCTCGTGGCGGAGCCGCGACGATCGCGGCTGACGGCGACGAACCCGCCGTGAGCACGCGCGGCGCAGACTTGGCTGAGAAGAGTTGGTCATGCGTGAGGAGATTGATCGCGCGGCGCGCGGAGCTCGACAGCAGATCCGTGAGCGTGTTGACCTGATCTGCATCGGGCTTCGCGAAGAAGCGGTTGGCGGCGGTCTTGATCAGCACATCCGTATCGCCCACCGAGACGATTGCGCTCGCGAGCACACGCACCTTGATCGGCTGCGGCGTGCCGTTCTCGTCGAGATCGGCCGTCTGATCCGTGATGTCGAGATCGACGTTGATCACCTTGCTGGAGATCGTCGTGCCAGTTGTGAGCAGCGGAATCTCCTTCGACTTACCCGGCCCGCGATAGATGACAGTGCCGCCCGCGAGCCAGCTCACGAGACGAATGGTGCCCGCCTCGACGTTGCGCAGGAACGACGCAACGATCGCGGGGATGACGAGAAAGACCGAAACGAGAACGATACCAGCAAGTATCGCGATGTTATTCATAGTAGGGATTGAGGTTGAGAGGAGTCAGCGCGTGGGCGATGTGACGGTGCATCTGCCTCGCGCCGCGTCCACCTCGGCGATACGAACGGCGTCGCCGGAGCGAATGCGAACGCCGCGTGCGCGTTCGTCTGGAGCAAGTGTGGCGAGGAGCTGAACGACCTGGCCGTCGACGTCGACGGCGACGAGACCGTTGCCGTTCGCGTCGAAGCCAGTGACGGCGCGGCCCTCATCTTCGATCGCGGATTCGAGGGTGAGTGCTTCGCGGGATTCGAAGCGGAAGAGGAAGCGCCAGAG
>DASYLL010000089.1:0-8018 GCA_036009605.1 Thermoanaerobaculia bacterium
CCACCCGCACAGGTCCCTCGCTCCGCTCGGGATGACAGAGGGGCGGGTTCGTCCCCTATCTGAGCCGATCCGCATACTCCCCGCACCCGGCTTCGATCAGCAGCGTCAACGCGAACAAGCGCGCCAGACGAAACACCCAACGCCGCGCGTCCTGCTCATCGAGCGACGCAAACGAATCCGCGAGCTCCGCGGTCTCGCGCGGAAACTGCGCGCGCGTCCGCGAGAACAGCAGTTCCTGACTGGCCTCCTTGTGCATGACGCGCAACGCGTCGAGCACGAGGATGTTGGTCGTCCCTTCCCAGATCGGCAGCACCTGCGCGTCGCGCAGCAAACGCGGCATCGGACTCTCTTCGATGTACCCGTTCCCGCCGATCAACTCCATCGCCTCGGACACCGCAGGCACCGCGAGCTTCCCTGTCACAGCTTTCGCGATCGGCGTGAGAACGCGCAGCAGTTTCGCAGCGTCGCCATCGCCGGCATCCGCCTTCGCCAACAACGACACGGTCTCGAACGTCAGCAGCAACGCGCCAACATGCTCGGCTTCGAGATCGAAGAACGTGCGCTGCGCGAGCGGCCACTCGATCACAGGACGCCCGAACGCGTGTCTGCGCTCGATGTAATGACGCGCCTCGTACACCGCGCGCCCGATCACGCCGACCGACGCGACCGCGTTGTACAGCCGTGACAGATTGAGCATCTCCGCCATCGCCGCAAACCCACCCACCTCCTCGGCACGCGCGTCTGTCAGCGTCACTTCGCCCGTCGCCATCGAGCGCACGCCGAGCTTCTCCTTCAGGCGATCGATGACGAAGCCGGGGTTGTCGCGCGTCTCGAGTAGAAATGTTCGCAGCCCTTTCGTCCCCGCGCCATCGACGCGCGCCGTGACGAGCACGGCCTGCGCGTCGACATTCGAGCAGAACCACTTCTGTCCCGTCAGCCGCCACGTGCCGCTCGCGTCTTTGCGCGCGATCGTTTCGTTCGCGCCAACGTCGGAGCCGCCTGCGCGCTCGGTGAGAAACATCCCGCCGGTCCACAACGTACGAGGATCGGTCGAGGTCAGATGCGGCACGACGCGCGTCACCTGCTCGTGCGTGCCGTGGCGCGTGAGCACGCGCGCCACACCGTCGGTCATGCACAGCGGGCAATAGAGGCCCATTTCCGCCATCGCGAAGAGGTACCCGAGGGCGAAGCCGATGAAGGGTGCGTGCTGCGAGTGCTCGTGCGTCTGATACTTCATCGCGATCATCCCGGAGCCGTACGCGATGCGCTCCATCTCGCGATACGCGGGGTGATAGTCGACGCGATTGATGCGATTGCCGCGCGGGTCGTGCGTGATGAGGCGCGGACCTTCCCGATCCGCAATCGCCGCCAGCGGCGCGACCTCTTTCGCAGCGCGTTCGCCCATCGCGGAAAGCTGCGGCTCGGCCCATGCGAACGCCGACTCCGATAACTTCCTACGGCAGAACGCTCGAAAATCAGGCGAGGCTTCCCAGTACGAAACATCGGGCGGGTCCGGAATGTGGCTGGACATCGAGCAAAGCATACGTGTAGTAATGTCCTTACACATCAAACATCAAGGAGCGGACATGTCCGACGTTTCAGCGGCCCCGGTACAGACCGGCAGCACGGGCTGGATCTCTCGACTGCTGTCGCACGCCAACCTCCCCTGTTCCTTTCGGGTTCACGCGCCATCGGGGGCATTCGTCATCGGCGATGACGCTCCCGCGTTCGACGTTCACATCCACAACGACCGCGGCATGCACGCCCTGCAATCCGCCTCGGAATTGCAGATCGCCGAGAGCTACGTACGCGGCGACATCGACATCGAAGGCGACGTCACGAAAGCGATGTGGCTGCGCAATTTCCTCTCCGACCGCAATGTCCTGCTCAAGCTCTGGCGCCGTCTGCAACCGCTGATCTTCGGCCGCGAGAAGCTCAATCCCGAATGGATCGCCAAACACTACGACTCGAATAACGTGCAGCTCCTCGCCCTCGATCGGGATTACTACGCATACACGCCCGGCATCTACCTCACCGATGACGACACGCTCGAAGAGAGCTCGCGCCGCAAATACGAGTTCGCATGGGACTCGCTGCGCTTGCAGCCCGGCCAGGAGCTGCTCGAGATCGGATGCGGCTGGGGCGGCATGACGCGCTACTGCGCGAGCCGCGGCGTCCGCGTTACCGGCATCACACTGTCGAAGCATCAACAGGCCTTCACGCAGAAGATCGTCGACGAAAACGGCTACGACGCATCCGCGAGCTATCAGGATTTCTTCACATACCAGCCCGGCCGCCGCTTCGACGCGATCTCGTGCATGGGCGTCATCGAAGATCTGTCCGACTATCCGCGCGTCATGACGCGATTCGCAGAACTGCTGAAGCCCGGCGCACGTGCGTATCTCGACTATGCCGCGGGAAAAGTGCCGTTCGGCACCTCGAGCTTCGTCACGAAGTACGTCTGGCCCGGAACGTTCCGCATGGTCTATGTCCCCGAGCTGCTCGCCGCAATCGACAACTCCGCAATTCAACTCGTCGGTCTCTACACCGATCGCCGCAATTACTACCTGTGGGCGCGCAACGGCCAGCGTCGCTGGGTCGAAAACCGCGCGAAAGTCGTCGCGCAGGCTGGCGAAGAGATCTATCGCTTGTTCAATCTGCTGTTCATGGGAACGGCCGGCGTGATGAATGATCCCGCGCAGAAAGTGACGGCATATCGGATGGTACTGGAGCGCTAGCGCGCTGACACGCGGTTGTCGGTTCTCGGTTGTCGGTTATCTGAGTCTTTGCGAGAGAAGATCGCTCACAGACAACCGAGAACCGAGAACCAACGAGACACGGACGCGCGAAGCGCGTCTGTGTCTCGTTTCCGTTCCTTATTGACGGCAGGCAGTCGGTCGCCTACTCTCCGTTCGGGTCGTCCATCAGAACATGCCGGATTCCATTGCACCCGAAGCTGGTGACGAGGCAGCTTACGAACACTATTTCGCGACGCTGTCGGCCATTGCCGCTTTACAGTTCCAGATCCCCGCGGCCGACGCAGAAGTTCTGGCGAATGAGGTTCTTCTGGCATCGCTGCGCCATCGACTCAATGAGTCCAATGCGGAGCGATGGCTGGTCGGCGCGATCACGAGTGCAGCGCGAGGCTACCGATGAGTCCTGGCCTCACCGAGTTCTCCGTAATCGCACGACAGATCCAGCAGGAGCGCGAAGTTGCGGCTACGACTGTCGATCCGTTGTTGAGCAGCACATCGCGCGAACAGCTGTCCCGTCTTTCCGAACACTCCGATTTGCGCACATTCGGCGCCCTCGAGCGCATCGGCAATCTCGTTGCCGCTCGCCTGCACGACGAGCCGACTTACGGCCTGATGCTCGCAGAGCTGGCCGTCGCGATCGCTGAACGAATCACAGAACCAGCCTACCCCGCGGTACTGATTCACCAGATTCGAGGCTACGCGTGGAAAGACTTCGGCAATGCGTTACGCGTTCTGGCGCGCTATGACGAATCGCTCGAGGCCCTGCGCCGCGCGGAACGCTATCTCGAGGATCACGTCGCACTCACCCATGACCTTGCGCAGGTTCGCTTTGGTCTTGCGACCACGCTCCAGGAGATGCAGCGGTACGAGGAATCACTCGCACTCTATGCAGAATGTCGAGAGGTCTTCAGGAGGCATAGCGACGGCAGGCGCGTCGTGCTTTCGAGCTTCGCCGAGGGAGTATTGTTCCAGCGTCTTCGGAACTACCGTCAGGCGCGTGAGACCTATCTGCTGCTGCTTGCCTCGCACAGGGAGATCGACAAGGAGACGGTCGCCGCCCTTCATCACGCCATCGGGTCGTGCTGTGTGGAGCTTGGTGATTATCCGGAAGCTGACGCAAATCTACTCCGCGCCATTCCGATCTATCGGGAGCTTGGAATGGCGGTTCAGATTCAGCAGGCGGAGATGATGCGCGGTCGCCTGTTTTTGCGTCAGGGTGACTGCGAGCTCGCCGTTTCTCATCTTCGGCCCGTAAGACGGCAGTTTCTTCGCCTGTCGCTCATCGAAGAGGCCGGACTGTGTGGTCTCGAGATCGTCGAGACTCTGCTGACGATGGGCTCTGCCGGGAGAGTGATGATGGCGGAGAGTCTCGCGCGAAGAATCGTCGAGGAGTTCACGAGTGCCTCGCTGGCCACGCGAGCGATCACCGCGCTCGGCTATCTCTCCGAGGCGATCGCGGCACGCAAGGCTACCGCCGCGCTGGCAAAAGAAGTCCGCGAGTTCGTGCTCTCGCTCCGAACCGCGCCGGAGCGAGAGTTCTCCCGACTCACCGCTACGGGATAGGGATGTGAAGGCCGTCACCGAGTGATCCGAAGATCTTCTTGATGACCTTCATGATCGGATTCTGCTTCTCGCGACGACTACGGCCAGGCTCCTCCCGTGGGGCAGCGGACATGCTCAGTGATAGTGCGCAGATCAGGAAGATTGCCGACACAGACTTGAACGTGCAACGCATACGATTCCTCCTCCTTCTATCGTGGTGTGACGCAAATCGCGCTCACGCTCCCTGTGCCGTCCGCTATCGTGTAATCCATGCGTCATGAAGTGATTGTGTTCGGGCTCATCCTCCTGTTGACGACGGTTGGGATTGCAGGCGCAGAACCTCCCAAACCGTTGCGGATCATCGATGTGCATACGCATCCGGAATTCGAAGGCACGGGCGATGAATCGGCGGCGGCGTTTGATGCGCAACGCAAGAAGGCCGGAGTTGTCTTTGCGGTCGGCATCCTTCACTCCGATGACGGCCAACTCCCGGAGTCACGGGCTTCGAACACGATCTACTGTGCAGGAGTGCGTGATGCCCCAAACACATCCGCTCTGGAGCAGGGTCTGAAACGCCGGGACTACCGGTGCATCAAGATCTATCTCGGCTACACGCATAAGTACGCGTACGACCCGGTCTATGAACCGGTTTTCGCCCTGGCCGAGAAATACGATGTCCCGGTCATCTTTCATACCGGAGACACGAATTCGAAATCAGCCAAGCTGAAGTTTGCGGATCCGCTGACGATTGACGAGGTTGCAGTGGACCATCCTCGCGTTACCTTCGTGATTGCGCATGGTGGCAATCCATGGATCCAGTCCGCCGCCGAGGTGGTCTATAAGAACCCCAATGTCTATCTGGATGGTTCAGCGTTCCTGGTTGGCGATGTCTCGAAGCTGCCGCCCGATCAGGTTGAGGACTACATGGTCGAACCGCTGAAGTGGATCTTCGGATACGTCGAAAACCCTGAGAAACTGATGTTCGGCTCCGACTGGCCACTCGTCGATATACCGGCTTATGTGGAAGCGTTCAAGAGAGCCATTCCGCGGGAGCATTGGCAGAAAGTGTTCCACGACAATGCGGTGAAGGTATTCAGACTCAAACAGCTGGAAGGAACGCAATAGCCGACCCACTGGGCAACCGTACGTGCCACTCGGCGGAGCAAGCAGCGCGGCCGGCCGTGCCGGCTACAACTCAACCTGCGCGCCGAGCTCGATGACCTGGTTCGGCGGCAGGCTGAAGAACACCGACGCACTCGACGAGTTTCGCATCATCCACGCGAACAAGTGCTCGCGCCAGATCGCCATCCCCGGTTGTTTCGTCGGGATGAGCGTCTCGCGGCCGAGGAAGTAGCTCGTGGCCATGGCGTTGAAGTTGATCGGTCCGGTGCCGATTCGCTCCAGCACCGCGGGGATGTCGGGATCTTCCATGAATCCGAAATGCAGCGTCAGGCGGAAAACGCCCCAGCCGATGTCTTCCCACTCGTAGCGTTCCTCTTCGCCGAGGTGCGAGCGGTCTTCGGTCTCGACCGTCAGCAGAATCACGCGCTGATGGACGACCTTGTTGTGCTTGATGTTGTGCAACATCGTCGTCGGCACACCCTCGGAACTGCGCGACATGAAGATCGCCGTCCCCGGCACCCGCGGAATGCGCTTGTTCTCGAGCTCTTTGAGGAAACTTTCGATCGAGATCGAGCCTTCGGTCAGACGGTCGCCGAGAATCTTGCGGCCGAGGCGCCAGGTCGACATCAGGATGAAGATGAACAGGCCGACGGCGAGCGGGAACCAGCCGCCGTCCCAGATCTTCACGATGTTCGCGGAGAAGAACGCCAGGTCGACGATCAACAGCGGCACGGCCAGCAGCGTCACGCGGAAATAGCTCCAGCGCCAGCGCTCGTGTGCGAATGACGCGAACAGCATCGTCGTCACCGCCATCGTGGCCGTGACCGCGACGCCATACGCCGCGGCGAGATTGCTCGATTCCTGGAACGCGAGCACGAGACCGATCGCGGCGAACATCAACGTGTAGTTGATCGAGCTGATGTAGATCTGTCCGATCTCGCGCGCCGACGTGTGGCGCACGCGAATGCGCGGCAGATAACCGAGCTGCGTGGCCTGCCGCGTGATCGAGAACGCGCCCGAGATCACGGCCTGCGATGCAATGACGGACGCCATCGTCGCGAGAATGACCAGCGGTAACACCGACCACTTCGGCGCCATCATGAAGAACGGATCCGTCACGCCTGCGGGGGTGTGCAGCAGAAACGCGCCCTGTCCGAAGTAGTTCAGCAGCAGCGACGGCAGCACGAATGCGAACCACGCGATGCGGATCGGCTTGATGCCGAAATGTCCCATGTCGGCGTACAGCGCTTCACCACCGGTGACGACGAGGAAGACCGAGCCGAGCACGAGAAAGCCGGTGACGTGATTCTCGATGAAGAAGCGGACGGCGTGAGTCGGAAGAACGGCGAACAGGACGCGCGGATCGTGGCTGATCTGCCAGATGCCGAGAATCGCCAGGACCGAGAACCAGATCACCATCATCGGGCCGAAGAACGCGCCGATCTTCGCCGTCCCGTGCTTCTGGACCCAGAAGAGCCCGATCAGCACGACGACGCACAAAGGCACGATGTACGGCTGGAACGCGTGCGTGACGACTTCGAGGCCTTCCATCGCGGATAGCACCGTGATCGCGGGCGTGATCATGCCGTCGCCGTAGAGCAGCGCGGCGCCGAAGAGGCCGAGCGCGAGAAGGATGCCGCGCCGTTTCGATTTGCGCGGGCGCACCAGTGACATCAGGGCGAGGATGCCGCCTTCGCCGCGGTTGTCCGCGCGCATCACGAACCAGAGGTACTTGATCGAGATGACGATCGTCAGCGACCAGAACACCAGCGAGAGGATGCCGAGAATGTTGTTCGGTGTCGGCGCCAGTCCGTGCTCTTTAGAGAAGCATTCGCGGAACGCGTAGAGAGGGCTCGTACCGATGTCGCCGTAGACGACCCCGAGCGCTCCAAGCGAAAGTGTGAGGAGATAACGCCTGCTGTGCGGCTGGTGTGACGGCTCCATGCGGGTCCGGCGATGAAACTAGCACAAGATGAGGTCGAATGCGTGGTTGCGCCCGGCGCCGCGATTGCGTACGGTATCGGTCCGATGGCCCAGGTCGGAGTGAATCTCGCGGAACGGATCGCGGACGGCATAGTGGTCGTGCCGCTGGAAGCGCGAACGTTCGAAGACGCAGTCGGAGAGCTGCTCCGCCCCGCCCTCGCCCGCACCGGCCTCGGCGAAGCAGCGATCGACGGCTGCATCGAAACGGTGCTGCGCCGCGAAGCCGCCGGCTCGACGGCGTCCGGCCGTGCCGCCCTCCCTCATGGCCGCTGCGATGTCGTCTCGCGCGTTGTCGCCGGCCTCGGACTCAACCGCGACGGCATCGCCGGGCGTTCGGACACGAAGGCGATGCTCGCGTTCATCACGCCGCAAAGCGCGGTCGTCGAGCACCTGCACTTTCTGTCCGCGGCCGCGAAGTTGTTTCGCGATGAAGCAGCGGTCGAGCGACTGTTGCGCGCGCAGAGTGCGGATGAGGTAATGGCGTTGTTGCGTGGATGATCACCGCGTAATCACACTGCCATCAGTCATCAGTGCTGGCGAGCGCACTCTTTTCGCGCTCCGGAGTGGCAAAGTCATGAAAAACCCGCAACAGATTGCCGTCCGGATCGGCGACAG
>DASYLL010000090.1:0-1644 GCA_036009605.1 Thermoanaerobaculia bacterium
GCTTCATTACGATCCGGCTGCTCGACGGACGCACGATTCGACTCTACACGTTCGACACCGAATACGACGCGCACTGACGTCTCATCCGCATTGAAGCGTCCAGCCTGACGATGCGGGTGGAGGTCTTCCTCGTCGGATCGATCAAGCCACGGTGGCTTCGTCTTCGTCGAATGCTTCCTCGAGCAGCGCACCTCGCCCGCGTGCGCTGTGCTCGACGTACTCCTCCTGCGAGAAATCGTCGACCTGGATCGCAGCGGTGCGCAATTCGTCGGAACGCAGCAGCACGTCATACTCGTCCGCGTTGATGACGGCGGCCGCAAGAGCCGCGTCATAGAGCGCTCTGCCCTTTGCCTTCGGAATTGATTTCGCCTTCACCGCAGCGCGCACTCGGCGATCGATCTCCTCGGCACGTTTGACGACGCGGAACGCCTCTTCGAGCAATCCGAGCTGCTCGATGTCGTTGGGCGGCATGTAGATGCCTTCGGTGTGGCGGAGGCGCTGTTCGCTATCCGTGAGAATGAGCGTCGCGATCTTGTGCGTGTGCTTGTCGTTCGCTTCGCCGGCGAGCGCGTTGAGATTCGACCACATCCGCAGCGGGCCGGCGAAGAGCCACGACAGTCCCGGCACCGGCAGATTTCCGAAGATCCCATCGAAGGCTCGCTGGATCTCGCACAACGCATGGTTCATCGAGAAATGCACGAACGGCAGATCTTCCTTCGGCCGTCCGTCGGCTTCGTACCGCCGCAGGATCGCCGTGCCGATGTACATCCACGACAACACGTCCGCGTATCGCCCCGTGAGTTTCTCTTTCAGCTTCAGCGATCCGCCCAGCGCACCCATGGCGATGTCGCTCATGATCGCGAACGTCGCCGATGCCCATGCCAGCTTGCGGTAGTAGCGCGCCGTGCCGCCTCCCACGGGACTGCCTGCCAGCGCACCGCGCGTCAGCGACAGAACGACGGCGCGGGAGAGATTGCGCACGATGTGGCCGATGTGACCCCAGAACGCCGCGTCGAACGCGCGGAGATCGCGTGCGGCGATCGCGTTCACCTCCGCGAGCGCATAGGGATGCGCGCGTAGCGCTCCCTGCCCGAAGATGATCAACGTGCGCGTGAGAATGTTCGCGCCTTCGACGGTGATGCCGATCGGCGTAGCGACGTAGAAGTGCGCGAGCAGATTGCGCGGACCGCGCGAGATGCCGGAGCCGCCCGCGACGTCCATCGCGTCATTGACGATCTTGCGGCCGATCTCGGTGGCGTTGTATTTCGCCATCGCCGTCACGACCGCCGGCTTGATGCCCTGATCGATTGCGCCGAGGGTGTAGCGCCGCATCGCCTCGAGCAGATAGTTGAACGCCGCGACGCGCGCGACCGGCTCTTCGATTCCTTCGAACTTGCCGATCGGAAGACCGAACTGCTTCCGCACCGATGCATACGCGCTCATCACGCGCGTCGCCAGCTTCGCACCGCCGGCGCTCTGCGCGGGCAACGAAATCCCGCGGCCGGCAGCGAGCGATTCGGTGAGCATCCGCCAGCCCTTCCCGCAACCATCGATTCCACCGACCACCGCGTCGAGCGGCACGACGACGTCTTTGCCCTGCGTCGGACAGTTGTAGAACGGGACGCCGAGTGGATCGTGACGGCG
>DASYLL010000091.1:0-4897 GCA_036009605.1 Thermoanaerobaculia bacterium
CAGCAAAAGCAGCAGCAACGCGATGAGAATCGTGGCCGTCGCGAACGCGAGGACGAACTTCGAGCGCAGTCCGAACCGCACTCGCGCTTCATTCTGATTGAGGACCGCCATACGACGGCGCGAGTTTAGCAGCACAGAGTCCGGCCGCTGCTATCATCCGGCGCATGCCATTGATTCGCTGTCCGAAGTGCGGGCAGGCATACGACATCCCGGGCGTGATTGCGGTTCGCCTTCCCAACTCGATCGCGACGTGTCATTGCGGCGAATGGCTTTCCGGCAGCAAGGCGGCGGTGCTGGCACGACTCGTCGACGTGAATCAGATCCGCGAGATCGACCTGAAGCCATATCGCGTCGACGCGTCGCAACAACCACAGGGACGGGTACACAGCGAGCCGATGATCGCGCCGTCGCGACCGCGTTCCGTGCGCATCGTTGCGCGGGGTACGAAGGAATCGGTCAACACGATCTTCACGATTCACGAGCATCCGTTGTGGATCGGACGCAAAGGCTGCCACGTCGAGCTCGCGGAAGCGGAGTTGTCGCTGCGTCATTGCTCGATCGCGGTGCGCGGCGACAAGCTCGTCGTGCGCGATGCGGACTCGCACATGGGCACCTTTCTCGACGGGCAGGCGATCCACGAAGCGGTGATCGAGGACGGCGTGCATCTGCTGCGCGCGGGCTCGGCGCTCGTGAGCGTGGAGCCGACGGAAGAACGCGGCGTGCTCGTCGAGCCGATCACGGTCGATACCTCATCGAGTGTCATCGATGAAGCGTTACTCGCAAAAGCACGCGCCGGACGCACGACCGAGCCTGCGGCCGCGGCGCGCGTGGTGATGATCTGCGTCGAAGGTCCGCTCGCCGGTCAGGAATTCGAGATCCCGCAGGGCGGACTCGTGGTCGGACGCGAAGGGCACGTGCGCGTACCGGACGAGTATCTCTCGCGCCGCCATTTCGAAGTCGCCCGCGAAGAGGACGGCATCGTCCGCGTCCGCGACCTCGGCAGCCGCAACGGCACCTTCCTCAACACGCTCCCCGCACGCAATACGAAAGTACACATGGGCGATGAGATTCGCGCAGGCGTGAACCGATTCAGGATCGAACATCGCGCTTAGCGCGTTGACTTACGTCCGTCGCTTCCATCATTGCGTGTTGGCCGCGCGCACGCGCCGTCGCTATACTTCGCTCCTCTCTCTCAGGACAACACGTATGCGAACGTTCGAATCCGTAGCGGCTCGGATTCTCGAGCCCATTTCCGAGTTGCTTCACAAACCTCTCTCGCTCGTCGACGGACAATCACAATCCGCAGCGAGCTCGTTTGCCATTCGGCTGAACGTGCCGCGCGTCGCGATCGTCTCGACCGACGCCATTCCGTTCACGGAAGGCGAGCGCCGTCTCATCGGCGATCTGTTCGGCGTCGTCCGCATGGCCGGTGAAAGCGAGGCGCGTTTCGAAGAGCTCGAACAGCGCATGCTCAGCCTGCAGCGCGAGAATCTCGATCTCGTCGTGAAGAATCGCCTGTTGTCCGAGGTGTCGTCGCGCGATGCGCTGACAGGCTTGTACAACCGCTGGTTCGTGCTCGAGAAGATCGACAGCGAGATGAATCGCGCGCTGCGGCACGGCTCGCCGATGTCGCTGATCATGCTCGACATCGATCACTTCAAGAACGTGAACGACACGTGGGGCCACCCCGCCGGCGATCAGGTGCTGCAGGCGATCGGTCAGCTGCTGCGCGAGAGCTGTCGCGTGTACGACGTGCCGGGACGCTACGGTGGCGAAGAGTTCTGCGTCGTGCTGCCGGAGACGAAGCCGGGAAGTACGAGCGTGGTCGCGGAACGCATTCGCAGCCGTCTGGAATCGACGCCCCTGCCGTGCGGCGAGACGTCGATTCGCGTCACGGCGTCGCTCGGAATCGCGGGGATGGATCTGCCGGAAGTGAACGAGCTTCTCAGTCCCGCGGCGCTCATCGATCGTGCCGATCGCGCTCTCTATTCGGCCAAGAACCGAGGGCGAAATCGGGTGGAATTGTGGGGAGACCAGGTTCTCTTCGAGGGTATCGCGGAAACCACGAGCCACTGATCTCCTGATCGGTGAGCCTCGTCACGGCGTACCCTGAATGCGCGCTCTAGATTGAGCCTTACCAAATCGGACACGAGGGATAAATGCGAACGAAGATTGTTTTTACCATTGCGTTGATGTTCATTGCCGGCGTTGCGCTGGCGGAGAAGCCGTCGATGGGAGTTGCGGAGTTCCGGAACGACACGTCGGCCGGCTGGTGGTCTGGCGGCGTCGGCCGTGAGCTCGCGGGGATGCTCACGAACGAGCTGGCCGGCACAGGCAAGTTCAAGATGGTCGAGCGCCAGAAGCTCGATGCCGTTCTCGAGGAGCAGGATCTCGCCGACTCCGGCCGCATCAACAAGAAGAGCGGCGCGAAAATCGGCAAACTGACGGGCGCGAAGTATCTCGTCGTGGCCACGCTCTCCGCGTTCGAAGAGAACACCAAAGGCACCGGCGGCGGCGTGAGCTTCCGCGGCATCAGCGTCGGTGGCAAGAAGGAAGAGGCGTACCTCGCCGTCGACCTCCGCGTCGTCGACACGACCACCGGTGAAGTCGAGTACACCCGCAGCGTCGAAGCGCGCGCCTCCAGCGGCGGCCTCGCCGTCGGCGTCTACCGCGGCGGCTTCGGCGGCAACCTCGGCAAATACGAAAAGACCCCGACCGGCAAAGCGATCCGCGCCGTCATCATGGAGATCAGCGACTACCTCGCCTGCGCCATGGTCGACCAGGGCGACTGCATGGCCGAGTACCAGGCCAAAGAATCATCGCGCCGCGAGAAGACGAAGAAGTCGATCAAGCTGGACTAAGGTTTCCGGACAGAAGCGGTGTTGAGCAAAAGCCGGCCCGAAAGGGCCGGCTTTGTGTTTTGGGCGTCAAATTAGACTACTACCCCCTTTCGCCTCATTCACGCTACTTACGCTTGACTTTCGCCACGTTACCGCCTACATTGCGCTTCGAGGGAGCGACATGAAATACCTGACGGAACGGCAGCGGGACATCCTGAACTTCATTCGCGACTTCCAGAAGGAGCGGGGGGTGGCGCCAACCCACCGCGAGATCTGCGATCACTTCGGGTTCTCTTCATACGGTACGGTCTACAAACACCTCTCTCTTCTGCAGAAGAAGGGGCTGATCCGCCGGGACTGGAACCAGAAACGGGGCGTCGAGCTCGTCGAGCAGGCTGAGGACAAGGCATCGCCGCGGGAGAGCACGTCGAATGCTCGCGAGTTGCCGCTCTTCGGGTACATCGCCGCGGGTCGCCCTCTCGATGTCGACGTCTCCTCGGAAATGATCGCCGTCCCTGAACACCTCACCAGTCGCGGCGAGAACTACGTGCTGAAAGTGCGCGGCGACTCGATGGTGGAAGACGGCATCCTCGACGGCGATCTCGTGATCATCGCCCGCCGGCAGCGCGCCGACAACGGGGAGATGGTCGTCGCCAACGTCAATGGTGAGGTCACGCTGAAGCGCCTTTATCAGGAAGGCGAGAAGGTCCGGCTCCAGCCGGCCAACTCCATGATGAGTCCGATCTATGCCGCTGCCCGCGATGTCGCGGTCCAGGGCGTGGTCGTTGGGTTAATGCGTCGGTTCTGAAACAGCAGTCTGTCAAACAGGAAGAGGAAGCCATGGATCTCGTACTGAAACTCCGTGAAATCCGCAGGCTCCGCGGGCTGAGCCAGAAAGATGTTGCCCGGCTCTCCGGCGTCGGAGAGAAAACCATCAGCTCCTTCGAGACCGGTCAGCGCATCGGCTCCTTGAAGCTGGCACAGTTGAAGAGAATGCTCGGCGTGTATGGGCTGACCGAGTCCGAGTTCTTCGGTGGAACGGTCGAGCGTCAGATCGCACCGTGGGAGCTCGACGACGAAGAGAATGCCGCACAGCGTCTCGTCGAAGAGCTTCGCGAGCTACCGAAGCCGGTGCAGAAGACGATGGTCGCCAAGTTCGAGTTGATGCTCGAGACCGCGAGTGCCGTCGATCAGGCCAAGCGCGTCGATCAGAACAAGCGCCTGGCAGACAAGCGTCCCAGCTATGTGCGCGAAGAGCCCGAGTGGCACATGCTCACGTCGCGAAACTGATGTTCATTACGAGCGGCGCTCACCAGTTGGGCGCCGCTCGCAAGTTTCTGTGTCACGGAAGCCTCTGCGCAAGACTACGCCAGCGCGCGGCGGCTTCCTGGTTCTCCACCACATCCCACGTCGACGCCGCGAGCAGTGCAGTCGCCTTCGTCGGCTTCCGCCGCACCAGAATCTCCAACACGCCCTCGGCCTCCGGCACGCGACCCTGCGTTACGAGAAGAATGGTCAGACTCGTATAGGCCTCGTCGTCGTCCGGGAACTGCTGAATCGCTTCGCGAAACGCGGTCTCAGCTTCCGCAAAGCGCTCCATCCGCGCAAGAAGATCTCCTCGGATACTCTCCAGGTCCTGCACCGGTCCGAGGCCTCCTGTACGTACTTCTTCGCGGACGCGATCGAGCGTCTGCAGCGCTTCGTTCAAGCTCCCCTTCGCGGTCAATGCTTTGGCGAGCAGCACGGCACCATCGCGCCGGCGAACGCTGTCTTCCATTGCAGCACGCGCTTCTGTTTCTGCAGACGAAACGTCGCCCTTCGCAAGAGCGATGCGACCCAACAGAAGATGTGCTCCGCCCGGCGAACGGCTCAACGCCAGCCGCGCGTGCTCCTCGGCCGCCGCATAGTCGCGCAGACGAAGTTGCAGCGCGCCGATCGAGAGCGCGAATCCGGGCGCTAGTGAAGGCGCTGACTCAATGGCCTTCTTATAGCCTTCGATTGCCGGCTTCAACTCTCCGCGGTTCTCGTGCAGGATCGCCAACCGCAGCCAGGCATCC
>DASYLL010000092.1:0-4006 GCA_036009605.1 Thermoanaerobaculia bacterium
GTCCCCCCCCCCACCCCAGGTCCCTCGCTACGCTCGGGATGACAGGTCACTTCGCGCGAACGTTCGATACGACCGCCAGCGCCGTCCCCTCGTCGCACTGGTAGGCCGAGAGCATCTGGTGCTGCAGCGCGATCTCTTCCTTCGCGCCGGTCGCACTGCCCGCGAGCAGGTCGAGCACGTGCGGATCGCACTCGTCGTCGTGACCACCGCCGAAGCGATGCTGTCCCTCGTACTCGTTGACCTTGCGCGTCAGCAGATCGGAGCCGGAGGGGAAGCCCTCGCTCGACTGCACGATGACCTGATACGACCACGTCGTTGGATCACCTTCGCCGAGCGCCGCAGCGTCGAACGTCGCCGAGATCGTGCGACCTGCGCCTCTCGTCCTCGCCGGCACGATCACGTCGCCCTTCACGCTGGCAGCCTTCTGCTCGACCTCGGCCTTCACACGCGCAGGAGCCAGCGGCGAGAGAACGACCACTTTCTCCCACGCACTCTCCGGCGCGAAACGGATGTTCAGTCCGGGCAGTCCGTCGACGTGGCCGCTCCCCGCTTTGCCATCTTTGTCGATGAACACGAAGATCATCTGCGTCGAGAAGCCGACTCCTGTCGACCATTCATCCGCGAGAGTCGCGTTCACGCTGGCGGTGACCTCGGTCTTCGTGCCGTTGTTCTTCAGCGTGAATCCAGTCAGGTCGAACGATCCTCGGCCATAAACCCGGTCCGTCGGATAGACGTACGTGCCCGGTCCGTCGTCATCACCTGTCGGATCGGTGAAGGAAACGGTTTGCGCCGACAGCGATGCAGCGAACAACAGGACGAACAAAAGTCTGATCAAAGACGAACCTCCGTTGCTGCATCGAATAGATGAAGAGCGTCGAGCTCGACGACGAGATCGATCGTCTCTCCGAACTTCGGCATCTGATGGGAGTCGAATGCGGCGACGAGCGCGTCGTCGCCGAGGCGGGTGTGGACGATGGCCTGGTGTCCGAGCGGCTCGACGAGATCGACGATGCCCTGCACGCGTGCCGTTGCACCGCGGCCTGACTCGCTCGCGGGCAGAAGATTTTCGGGACGGACGCCGACCCATACTTTCTCGCCATTCGCGACCTGATGTCCCGAGGGCAAGGGCAGCGTGAACGTTGTGGCGTCGAGGCGTCCGTCGTGGACGGTCGCGCGGAAGAAATTCATCGGCGGGGTGCCGATGAACTGCGCGACGAACAGAGTGGCCGGCTTTTCGTAGACCTCCAGCGGCGTGCCGATCTGCTGGATCTTCCCTTCCTTCATCACGGCCATGCGATGACCCATCGTCATCGCTTCGATCTGATCGTGCGTAACGTAAACACACGTCGTCGAAAGGCGCTGCTGCAGCTTCGTGATCTCGGCGCGCATCTGCACGCGCAGCTTCGCGTCGAGGTTCGAGAGTGGCTCGTCGAAGAGAAAGACTTTCGGATCGCGGACGATCGCACGTGCGACCGCGACGCGCTGACGCTGTCCGCCGGAGAGTTGCTTCGGTTTGCGATCGAGCAGCGCGTCGATGCCGAGCGTCTGCGCCGCGTCCGCGACTTTCTTCTCCAACTCCGCGGGCGGCGTCTTGCGGATCTTCAGACCGAAGGCGATGTTCTCGCGCACGGTCATGTGCGGATAGAGCGCATAGCTCTGGAAGACCATGGCGATGTCGCGATCTTTCGGCTCGAGGTCATTCACGACGCGATCGTCGATGTAGACCTTGCCATCGGACACGTCTTCGAGTCCCGCGATCATGCGTAGCGCCGTCGATTTGCCACATCCCGACGGGCCGACCAGCACCATGAATTCCTGATCGTGGATATCGAGGTCGAGTCCCTCGATCACGGAAACGGATCCGAACCGCTTGGCGACGTTCTCGAATCTGACACCGGCCATATTTGAACGATGTTAACCGGTTACAGGGGCATCTGTGCAAGCGCGGAAAGCCATCCGGCCAGGACTTCCCCGATGACGACCGCGACGACATCGACATAGAGAATCCCCGTCGCCGCCATCGTCGAGCGAATCTTCACCGTGCCCCACACCATCGGATAGAGCGCGAGCGGGCCAACGAGTCCCCAGCCGACACGCATCCAGAAGAAGATGTCTTTGATCACCGGAGGCGGCCACGCGACCGCGATCACGATCACAACCAATGCGATCTTCGCGATCGCGGCAACGAGTGTCGCGATGGTCAGGCGCTTGAGCGGATCGATCGGCATGCCGCGCACGACGAGGTACCAGTGGCCGAGCAGCATCGCCAGATTGACGCTGCCGAGGAGTGCGATGGAGGCGAGCGCGCCGACGATGCTCCATGCGAGATGCGACGGGCGGATCGCTGCGTGATACGCGGCGACGGATGCGACGAGATACGCGGCCCCGAGAAGTGTCGCGGATGCGCGAAAAATCAGACGTTTGGGATAGCGAAGCACGAACAACACGAGCGCGGTGAGTGCGACCGTTGCGGCGTCGGCCATCGCGAGATCGCGGCGGTTCGCCATCGCGTGTGCGATCGCCGCGCAGAGCGCGAGTGAGCCGCTGATCAGAAAGATGAGGCGATAGAACTTCACGCCCGCGGTGCGGCGGCCGACCAGCGGAAGGAAAAGGTACAGCCCCGCGGCAAGGTCGAGCAGGAAGAGAGCGAGGAGCATTCAGTCTGGAGTGCGGCAGCCGCGGCTGCCGCTATTGTATGTTCGGTAGCGAAACGAACATACGAAAGCGGCGACTGCGGTCGCCGCACTCCAAACCAGGAAATCAATCCCACTTGGCAGCCGGCCGTGCCGGTCAGTTCACGACTTCGCTCGCGCGCACGAATTTGAAGCCACGCGCGCGCAGCCCCGGCAACTCCTGCGCGAGCACGCGCAGCGTCACCGGATACGGATGGCCGATGCCGATCGCGATGCCGCGTTTCTCCGCGGCGGTCGCGAGCTCTTCGAGTTGCTTGCGCACCGCGCTCTCGGTCGCGACGTCATCGAGAAACACGTTGCGCGTCGCGGTGCGCACGTTCATCTCGCGCGCGACCGTTGCGGCGACGGACGAGCCGCCGGTGCGCGAGTCGATGAAGTACATCCCGTCCGGCATCGCGCCGATCACGCTCGTCATCACGCGGCGATCCGCCGTCGCGAGCGATCCCATGTGATTGTTCACACCGCGCGCGTACGGCACGGCTTCGATGTTGCGCCGTGTCGTGTTC
Organism: Thermoanaerobaculia bacterium; assembly: GCA_036009605.1. Lineage (GTDB taxonomy): Bacteria > Acidobacteriota > Thermoanaerobaculia > Gp7-AA8 > Gp7-AA8 > QHVT01. Next base: position 3,200 of record DASYLL010000092.1, read on the forward strand.
GCGATCTCATCGTCGGTCATCGAAGCGAGGATCGCATTGCGTCCCGGCGTCTCGCGTCCTCGCGGTTGCATCGGCAGATGGCAGAGCACTTCGAATCCGCGCGCGTGCAGCGTCCGCGCGAATTCTTCGGCACGCGTTCCGTTCGGCAGGATCGCAATGTTGACGTTCGGATCGAGCGCCATCACGCGCTCGAGCGGCTGACCGTCGAAACCGAGGTCGTCGATGATCAGAACGATCGAACCACCTTGTGACGATCTGACCGCCGCAGGCCGCTTCGCGCGTTTGCGCGTTACGCGCGGAAGCGCCGACGGTTGTTCTGAAGCAGGCGCTTTTCTCGGCGCGATGACCGCGGATTTTGCAGCGCGCACTTCCTGCACGGTTTCGTTCGGCGTGATGCCGTCGTTCAGCCACTGCCAGAAAAAAAAGATGGCCATCCCGCCGAGCGGAATGGCCACCAGGATGAGTACCGTGCGAAACGAGCTGTGCGCTCCGTCCTCCCGACCTCGCATGCGCGTACGAATTGTACGCGTTTCAGGCCGCTTTCTTCTCCGCGACCTTCGTCGCCGGCGGCTCCGCGCCAAAAAGCTGCAGCGCCTTGTTGAGGATCAGATCGTCCTTCGGCTCGTTCTTCCCCTTGTCGGCGGGATCTTCGAGCGCCTGTGACGAAAGATCGACCGTGACATCGGGCTTCACGCCCGTATCGGTGATCGCTTTCATGTCGGGCGTCGTGTAGTGACCGATCGTCATCTGCACACCGCCGCCGCTCGGCAACGCGATGAAGCGCTGCACGATCGCTTTGCCGTACGT
>DASYLL010000093.1:0-24176 GCA_036009605.1 Thermoanaerobaculia bacterium
CATCGTGACCGAGTGCGGTCTGTCTGATCGTCTTTCGATGGAAGTGCCGGAGAAGCAGTTCCTCAAGGGCTGCAAGCTCTGCACATTCATGAAGGTGACGACGCTCGAAGACGTGCGCGACTCGCTCCTGCACATGCAGTATGAAATCGATGTCCCTGAAGATATTCGCGTTCCCGCGGAGCGCGCCCTGCGACGCATGTTCGACGCGACACAATAGATGTCGCAATCCATCGGAATTCTCTTCATGAATCCCCGTGCCGGCTCGTTCAGCGCCGGCGACGAATCGAGGTTGCGCACGCTCGCCGCGGAAAACGGCTTGCGTGTCATTGAGGTTCGTCCTGACATCGACATTCGTGCGATTGTGCGCGCAGCACTCGAAGCACGGTTACGTGCGTTCGTTGTCGCCGGCGGCGACGGCAGCATTCATTACGTCGCACAAGGGCTCGTCGGCACAGAAGGCGTTCTCGGCGTGATTCCGGTCGGCAGCGTCAATCACCTCGCGCGCGATCTCGAATTGCCCGTCAATGACTGGCGCGCGGCGTTTGAAATTGCAGTACGCGGAAGCGTGCGACAAATCGACGTCGGCCGCATCAATGGTCAATATTTTCTCAATAGCGTAATGCTCGGGATTTATCCCGCCATCAGTGAATTCCGCGAACGCTTCCGCTCCATGCATAGTCGCTGGGGCGCGTATCTGAAAGCGATTCGCCTGGCGATGCATCACTTCCCGCACGTGACGCTCGTCGTCGAGCACGATGGCCGCGTCGAAACCTTGCGCACGCAGATGTTCGTCGTCGCCGTCAATGCCTACGACCTCTCGCAAACCGGCGTCGTTTCTCCGAAAACGACGTTCAATGACGGCCGTCTCGCGATGTACTCGCTGTCCTTCATGAGCCGTCTGCAATTCATCGGCGTGGTCGCGAAATATCTGCGCGGTCGTATGAGCGATGTGCCCGGATTTCGCAGCATTCGCACTACGAATCTACGACTCGATACAGGCAAAGGGCGCTTGCGCGTGTCGATCGACGGAGAGCTCGTCGATCTCGACACGCCGTTGCAACTTGCGGCGGTTCCGGCGAGTTTGCTCGTGCGCGGTCCTGCGTAGACGCACTCCAAACTGGTCACTTGCAGTTCATCAACTGATACACGCCGATCACGTCATCGCGCACATCATCAAGATCTGATTTGATCTTCGCGACGATCTGCTGAAACTCCGGCACGTTCTGCAGCGGCTCGAGCCAGGGGTGTTTCACGAGCGCGTACCAGCTGTGATTGCCGCCGGCGGCAGCTCGGCGGAGCCACACCATCGCCTGTTCGGTGTCGCCGAGTTTTGCGTAGACCATCGTCACGCGCAGCGCGGCCCAGTGATTGCGGTTTGCATCCGCTTCGAACGACTGCACGCGACGTAACGCCTCGACGCGATTTCCGCGCGCGGCGGCGACGAGGGCTTTGAGGCTTTTGCCGAGGTAGTGGCGGGGGACCAGTTTGAGCGCGGCGTCGGCTTCGCGATCGGCTTCGTTGTAGTTGCCCTGGAGGATGAACGCCATGCCGCGAATGTCATGGCCGGCGAGCTCCGTCTGCGGATTCGCCAGTGCGAATTGCGCCGTCTTCAATGCGCCCTCGGGATCGACGGCGTTGATGTTCCAGTAGCCGCGTGAGAGCGCTTCGTTCGACAGTGGATCGATCTGTACGAGCTTGTCGCCGACGCATTGCGCTTTTTCCAACTCGCCTGTCGATACGAAGTACGTCACGATGGAGTGCAATGCCTGCGTGTCGGTCGATTCGAGCCGCAATGCCGCGAGAACTTCACGCACGGACTCGCGGAAACGATCGGGGTCGCGCACGAAAACGCGTCCCAATGCGAGATGCGCAGCCGCGAGATTCGGATCGATGCGCACGGCCTGGCGCGCATACCACTCCGCTTTCGCGACATCTTCCGGCGAGGCAAGACTGCGCGCGGAGCCGAGCGACAACGTCGCGGCGAGATCCGCATACGCCGCGGCGAATGACGGATCGAGTGCAATCGCGCGCTTCAATGCGGCGATCTGTTCCGCAAAACGCGCGGGCTCGAAGCTGCCATTGAGCGCCCGCGCACGCAGATACTCTTCATACGCTTTCGGATTCGTGGAACGCGCCTGCGAGCTCGGCGCCTGCGACTGCTGCACGCCGATCTTTTCATTGAGACCGGTAACGGTCCGCGACGAAACATCGTCGATGAGCTTGAGCAGATTGTCACGGCGGCCGTCGACCGTATCGGACCAGACCGAAAAACCCGTGCGTGCGTCCGTGAGCTGCAGCGTTACGCGTACGAGATCGCCGGCGGCGAGAAAACGTCCTTCGAGAATGCCGTCGACTTTGAGTTTTTCACTCGCTGCTTTCGTATCGGGTTTCGAGCCTGCGAATTCGAGCACCGCAGACGTCGGCCGCACTTGCAGCGACGGGATCTGCTGCAACTCCGTCACGAGCGCGTCCGCAAGACCGACCGAGAGAAATTCATCGCTGGTGTTGTTGGCAATGTTGTGCAACGGAAGCACGGCCATGGAACGGATCGGTTCCAGCGCCGCCGTTTCCGTCGTCGCGGTGCGTCCGCTCTCGGTCCGCTGCGCGATGAAGACCGCAACGACAACGACCAGCGCCGCGGCAATCGTCACGGCAACACGCACCCAGCGCGGCCGCGGCACCGTGCGACTTAGCGACGTACGCGACGTCGTCTGCGTCATCCGCACCGTCGGCGTGTCGATGTCTTCGAGATCGCCGTACAGCTCGCGCGCCGACTGATACCGCGCGTTCGGATCCTTCTGCAGCAGTTTCGAAATGATGCGCGCCGCCGCGGGCGGGAACGCCGAGTCGACGGGAAGGAACGGTTCCGGCTCGCCGTCGCGCACCTTCTCGAGCACCATCAGCGGCGCTTCGGCGTTGAACGGCAGATGACCCGTTGCCATGTGATACAGCACGACGCCGACCGAGAAGAGATCGCTGCGCACGTCCGCGTCGTGGCCGTGCGCCTGTTCGGGACTGATGAAGTGCAGCGTCCCGAAGAAGTGTCCGGTCGCTGATTCATAGGTTTGCTCGATTGCGGCATCGGTCATCGAGCGGGGGAGCGACTTCGCGAGTCCGAAGTCGAGGATCTTCGCCAGGCCGTTCGTCTCGACGATGATGTTCGCGCTCTTGATGTCGCGGTGAACGATGTTCTTCTCGTGTGCCGCCGCGAGCCCGGACGCGATCTGCCGCGCAATCGCGAGGAACTCGACCGTATCCAATGCGCGGCGCCGGATGCGCTGTGAGAGCGTCTCGCCCTCGCAATACTCCATCACGATGAACGGCAACCCATCGGCGGTCTCATCGACCCCGAAAATGGTGGCGACGTTCTGATGGCGGATCGATGCGGCTGACTTCGCCTCGCGCAGGAAGCGCGCTTTGCGATCATCCGTGAGGTCCGTCGTGTTCAGCACCTTGAGCGCAACGAGACGCCCAAGCCGCTGATCGCGCGCGAGATACACCGTCCCCATCCCGCCTTTTCCGAGCACGCGGACGATCTCGAAACCTTCGAAGGATGGGAGGCTCTCGGACACTCGGTCGGAATGATACACGTCTGTCGCTGGCCAAATCTCTGACCCGTGCATTCTTTCCGTGGGTTATATTCTCACCCTCGCATGATGACGACCAGCGAACCCGTCGCGCCTGACATCGCGCTCCCGCCGCGCTATCAGGTCCACTCGACGCTCAAGAAGACGCCGGACACCTGTGTGTTCCGCGTCTTCGACGTCTCCGATCGCCGCGATGAAGCCATCAAAATCCTCTCGCGCGAAGTCACCGACGCTCAGCAGCTTCTCCGTTTCCGCACGGAGTTCTCGACGCTGGCCTCGCTCGAGCACACCAGCGTCATCAAGGTCTTCGACTACGGTGTCCTGCAGGATCGCTATCCGTATTTCACGATGGAGTTCTTCGCGGGGAAGCGGATCACGGAGTTTTTCGACGGGCAGAACTGGGACGCGCTCTACGACGTCATCCTGCAGATCGCCTCCGGCCTGCACCACATCCATCACCTCGGCATCGTTCATCTCGATCTGAAGCCGTCGAACATCCTCGTCAGCGACGAAGGCAAGGCCAAGATCATGGACTTCGGTCTCGCGATCGAAAGCCGCCAGGTCCTCGATCGCATGATCCGCGGGACGTTGCAGTACATGGCACCCGAGGTGTTGCGACAGGATCGCGTCGACTCGCGTGCCGATCTCTACGCGCTCGGCATGACGCTCTACGAGACCGTCACCGGAGCGCTGCCGGGCTACGGACGTCCCGCGATCGAAGTGATGCGGATGCATCTCGATGAAGAGATCCGTCCGCCGTCGTCGATCAATCCGCGCGTTCCCGAAAAGCTCGAACAGATCATCCGCAAGCTGCTCGAGAAGGATCCGCGCCATCGCTTCCCTTCGGCCGCCGCGCTTCTGCAAGCAGTCGCCGAGGCGGCGGGGAGAAAATCACCGCCGGCCGAGTTGCTGGTCGGACGCGGTGAGCTTTACGCGGCGCCGCTCATCGGACGCAAACAGGAAGTCGAGCAACTGAAGACGCTGATCACCGAGGCGCGTGAAGGACGCGGTAGCGGCGTGATCCTCGCGGGCGCCGAGGGGATGGGCAAGAGCCGCATCGTGCGCGACGTGACGTTGCGCGCTCAGCTCGACGGCGGACGCGTGTTCTGCGGACGCTGCCCCGTCAATCGCAAAACGATCTACGCGCCGTTCTTCGAGATCTTCGAGCAGATGGTCGCGGCGGTGAATCCCGAGGCGGATGTCGAAGAAGAAATCCGCCGCATCCTGCGACCGGTCGTCTCGCAGACGGGGCCGGAGACGAGCCCGCCGCAACACGGCCAGAAGTTCCGTCTCTACAACCGCATCGTCCAGTCGATGCAGGATCTCTACGGATTCCTCAGCGTCGGCGGCGAAACCGGCGGCTCTCCGCTGATTCTCGTCGTCGACGATCTGCAGTGGGCCGATCCGTCGACGACCGAGCTCTTCTCGTTTCTCGTCGGCGAAGCGAAACAGAATCGCCTGCTCGTCATCGGCACGCTCACGCTCGACTCCGGTGGCGAGGCCGCGATCGAATCCGCGTCGCCGAATCTCGCGTTCTGGGAGCAGCGTGCGCGCGAAGGCAGCTTCCCGATCATCCGCGTCGAGACGCTGACCGAGCCGCTCGTCCGCGAGCACGTGCAATCGCTCCTCGGCGATCTCAATGTGAGCGACGAACTGGTGCGCTGGATGTTGTGGGAGTCCGCGGGAACGCCGCTCAACATCCGCCGCATCGTCGACTACCTCATCACGCACGACTTCCTGCAATGGACCCCCGAGGGCTGGACCGCGGACATGGAGCGAATCCGCGTGCTGCGCATGCCGGGCGGCTTCGCGTCGATCCTGATGGAGAAAGTCGACGCGCTCGCGCCCGGGCCGCGCGCGTTGCTCGAGATCGCGTCGGTCTTCGGCGAGACGATGGAGCTTGCGCTGCTGACGCACGTGTCCGACGTCGATCCCGTCAGCACGTATGCTTCGGTGCGCGAGATCTCGCGGCTCGGACTCGTCGACGAATCGAACGACGGCAGGACCATCAACTTCCCGCAGATCCATCTGCGCGACGCGATCTACAACGCGATGCCGGAACGGCGACGCACGGAGCTGCACGCGCGCGTCGGTGAAGCCCTCGAACCTGCGGCGAACGAAGGCTCGACGCAGATCATCGGACAGGTCGCGTATCACTTCTCGCGCGCCAACGACACGGAACGCGGCACGCGCTATTCGATCGAAGCGGGCGATCTCGCATCACGCACGCTCGCGCACGAGGAAGCAACGGAGTTCTATCGCGTCGCGCTCGAGCTGATGGACCTCGGCGGCGTCGAAGAAGCACGCAAAGCCGAGGTGCGCGAGAAGCTCGCGGATGCGTACTACCGCCGCGATGACTATCGCAGCGCGATGCACGCGTTCCAGTTCTTGCTCAAGAGCATCCAGAACCGGCATCCCGATGAAGCGGCGAACGTCGACGTCGCGCGCGTGATGAAGAAGATCGGCAAAGTGCTCGCGCGCCGCGGCGATCAGGAAGCGGCGCTCACGTATTACCAGTCTGCGCTCGCGACGTACGAGAAGCTCGGTCACACCGTCGACGTTGCGGAGATGCTCAATCGGCTGGCGTGGCTCTATCGCATGCGCGACGATCTCGACACCGCGCGCGAGACCGCCGAGCGCGCGAAGAACATGCTCGAGAAGATGGAGCCTACGGTCGTCTACGGCTACGTCAAAAACATCCTCGGCCTCATCGAATTCGCCGGCGGCAACTGGCAGCGCTCGCGGGAGATTCTCGAAGAGGCGCTCGCAATCGGCGAGAACCTCGGCTCCGAGCAGCTCTGCAAAGTCGTCTCGATGAACCTCGGCAACACCGTCTGGAAGCTCGGCGAGTGGGAAACGGCGATGCAGTATTTCCGCCGCAACCTCGATCGTTCGGAAGGCGAGGGCGATCTCTGGGATCTCGTGACGGCGTACAACAACGTGGGCGTCGTCGAGTATGGCCGCGGCAATTTTCACGCGGCCGCGGAGCTGTTCGAGAAGAGCGTGCGCATCGACGAGAAGATCGGCGCGCTCGAACACGAAGCGCTCGCTCGCGAGAATCTCGCGGATGCGCTGGAGATGCTCGGACGCTGGGACGACGCGCTCGAACAGTATCGCCGCTGCCTGAGTCTCGAAGGGTTCGACGAGACGCGCGCGTCTCGTTTGTCGGTGTATGTGCCGCTGGCTCGTTTGACGAAGAAACGCGGCGACATCACGAAAGCGCTCGAGTACGCGCAGAAGGCGCTTGCGGCCGGTGAGCGGGCGCGCGATGAAGATCTGACGGCCGAGGCGGCGTACGTGCTGGCGTCGATCGAGGATGAGCGGGGGAACATCGATGAGGCCGAGCGATACCTGAATCGCTGCATGGCCATCTTCGAGACGAATCGCACGCTGCCAGGATTGGCGCGCGCGCACACCGCGGCGGCCGTGCTCGTGTTGCAGCGCGGCGACATCGATGCGGCGGTGCGGCATGCGCAGCTCGGCGAGCAATACGCGCGACAGCTGGGCGATCGCTACTCGCTCGCGAAGAACGACTGGGCGTGGGCGAAGATCCATGGCTCGCGCGGCGAGCGTGAAGCGGCGGCGGCGAAGTTCGATTCCGTGCGCGCGACGCTCGAAGAGCTCGACACGCCGTACGACCTGGCGCGATTGCTGTTCGACATCGGATTGCTGCGCGAAGAGCCGGAAGAGGCAACGCAGACGATCCGTAGCGCGATTCGGATCTTTGAGCGGCTCGATGCGACACACGATCTCGAGCGCGCGCGCGGTGCGCTGTTCCGCATCCGTCCCGCGGGCAAAGCGCCGGAGCAGGGCGTGGTCGGGTTGTACGAGATCGTCAAGATCATCAACTCGACGCTGAATCTCGAAGAGGTTTTGAATCGCGTCCTCGATGTGTGCATCCGACGTTTGAGAGCGGAGCGCGGGATGATCATCCTGTTGGATCCTCTAACTGGTGCGATGCGGACGAGCATCGTGCGCAACATCAAAGAGGGCGCGGAACCGCAGTCGAAGCGTTCGCCGCAATCGATCGTCAAGGAAGTGATCCAGACGGGACAGTCGGTGATGTCGGCGGACGCGCGCGAAGATCATCGCTTCGTCGAATCCGAATCGGTGATCGCGGAGAACATCATCTCGATCCTCTGCGCGCCGCTCATCATCAAAGAGCGCATCTCGGGCGCGATCTACATCGACCATCGCCAGGCGCGACAGCTCTTCTCACAGAAGGATCTGAGCTTCCTCGAAGCGTTTGCCGATCAGGCCGCGATCGCGATCGAGAACGCGCGGCTGTACGAAGAGCTCGAAGAAGCGCGCACGCGGCTCTCGCTCGAAAACGAAACGCTGCGTCGTGAAGTGCTCGTCGAGAAGCATCTCGACTCTGTGATCGGACAATCGGAACAGGTGGTGCGGATTCAGTTCGCGATCCGCAAGGCGTCGGCCGGACATTCGACTGTGCTGCTGCGCGGCGAGTCCGGCACGGGCAAGGGTCTGGTCGCGCGGATCATTCACAACATCGGGCCGCGGCGGAACGGACCGTTCATCAAATTCAACTGCGCGGCGCTGCCGGAGACGCTCGCGGAATCGGAGCTGTTCGGCCACGAGAAGGGCTCGTTCACCGGCGCCGATCGAAGGAAGCTTGGGCGATTCGAGCTCGCGAACAACGGAACGATCTTTCTCGACGAGATCGGAAAGATGTCGCTGGCGATGCAGGCAAAGCTGTTGCGCGTCGTCGAGGACAAGGAGTTCGAGCGCGTCGGCGGCACGCAGACGATCAAGACGGACGTGAAGATCGTCACGGCGACGAATCTCGATCTCGAGAAAGCGATCGAGGACGATACGTTCCGCGAAGATCTTTTCTATCGGCTCAACATCATCCCGATCGTGCTGCCGCCGCTGCGCGACCGTAAGGACGACATTCCGGTCCTCACCGAGCATTTCATCCGCAAGATCTGCAAGGACCTCGGCATCGACAACAAACGCCTCGAGCCCGGCGTGCTCGACCTGTTCATGCGCTACGACTGGCCGGGCAACGTGCGTGAGCTCGAAGCGACGATTCACCGCTCGATCGTCATGTCGAACGGCGACAACGTCACGAAGAACGAGTTCTACAACCTCTATCCCGCGCAGCCGCCGGCGTTGACGGTCGTCGACGGCACCTCGTCGATTCCGAGCAACATCGTCGGGCCGCTGGTCGGCAAGAGCGAGATCAACGGCGACGTGTACGATCAGGTGATGAGCGCGGTCGACAGGCAGCTGATCGTGCGCGCGCTCGAGAGTTGCGGCGGACGCATTCGTGAAGCGGCGCGAAGGTTGGGGCTGGCGCGGAACACGTTGAAGTCGAAGATTCAGAAGTACGGGATCGCCGTGAAGGAGTGAGCGCGGCGCCGCAGGCGCCGCGGTTGTCAGTTCTCGGTTGTCGGTTATCTGCGACGTGGTGCTCTGGACGTGAATTCACAGACAACCGACAATCGCGAATCCCTCCACGAGTCCGTCCGTGCCGACGGCACCGCAATGGAGTCGACATCGACGTTTACTCCGTCGGTGGTATTTTTGACTCGGTCGCAGGAATCAGGTCCAGCGCAGTAAACGTCAGGTCCAACGCAGTGACCCACGCTTCGCTCATTGTTCGTTGTCGGTTGTCTGTGACTTCGCGCGAAAGTCACAGACAACCGAGAACCGAGAACCGAGAACCGACAACTCTGCAGAGGAGAATGATGGTATCGATCCTCCCCGAGTCCGACCTGCGCCAGGATTTCGCTCGACGCCGCACGCGTCAGTGGCTGCTCGTCATTCCGATGGTCCTGGCGATCATCGCGATCCGCGCTGCGGATACCGGCGAGGACTTCGTGTACGGCCTGCCGTCAGGCGTGGTCATCGGAATCGGCTTCGCGCTGCTCATCGGCGGGATCATCTTCTCGCTGATCAACTGGCGCTGCCCCGCCTGTTCGAAGTACCTCGGCAAGGCCATCAATCCGACCTTCTGCGGGAAGTGCGGATTCAAACTGAAGTGAGGGATCGTCAAAGCTGCCTCACGGACAACCGAGAACCGACAACCGACAAGCCTCCGCAGGAGGCTATGATCCGCCGGCATGGTTCGTTACCTCCTGTCGTGGGGCGCGCCTTCCGACCGGCTCTTCGACATCGATCTTCGCTTCACGGCGCCGTCTGACACGCCGCGACTGCTGCTGCCGGCGTGGCGTCCGGGCCGCTATCTGATCCAGAACTACGCGGCGAACGTGCGCGAGTGGTCGGCGGGCCGTGTCGACAGGCGCGAACGTGGAACGCTGCGGATCTGGAAGGACGGGCTCTCCTCGTGGCGCGTCGATGCGCGTGCGGGCGACGAGGTCACGGTCCGCTATCGCTACTACGCGGGCGTGCTCGATGCAGGCTCGAGTTTTCTCGATGACGACGAGGCGTACTTCAACGGATCCAATCTGTTCATGCTCGTCGACGGACTGCGTGCGGAAGAGCACCTGCTCACGATCGCGGCGCCGGCGGATTGGCGGATCGAGACGCAATTGTTGCGCGATGAGTCGGGCGTTTTTCACGCACGCGACTACGACTACCTGATCGACTCGCCGACGATCGCCGCGGCGACGATGACGCGCCATTCGTTCGTCGAGCACGATGCGCGAATCCATCTCGTCTTTCGTGGCGATGACGGCATCGACACGGAGCAGTTCGTGGAGCCGGTGCGTGCAATCACGCGAGTGCAGGCGGAGATGTTCGGCGGACTGCCGTTTTCCGAATATCGATTTCTGTATCACGTGCGCGACCGGTGGCATGGCGTCGAGCACGAGGACTCGTGCTCGATCATCCTGCGCCGGCTGTCGCTGCTTGGTGTCAGTCCGGGCGACGAAGGCTTCGATCACTTCCTCTCGATCACCTCGCACGAGCTCTTTCACGCGTGGAATGTGAAACGAATGTTGCCGGCGGCGTTCGCGCCGTATGACTACTGGAACGCGACGCCGACGCGCCTGCTGTGGGTGATGGAAGGCGTGACGTCGTACTACGGCGAGCTGTCGCTCCTGCGCAGCGGCGTTTGGACCGTCGACCGCTACCTGCGCATGCTTGGCAGCGAGATTCAGATGCTGGAATCGCTGCCGGCGTGCACCCATCTTTCGCTCGCGCAGGCGAGCTTCGACGGCTGGCTGAGCGATCCCGCGCAGCGACACGATCATGCGAACGGATGGTTCTCGTTCTACAACAAGGGTCAGGTCGTGGCGGCGTTGCTCGATCTGACGATCCGGCGCGAGACGAACGGCGAGCGCTCGCTCGATGACGTGATTCGCCTGCTTTGGAACGAAGAGAAGGTTCTTGAAGAGGATGCGTTCGAGCGGGCGGTTGCGCGGATCGCGGACGTCGGTGATTTCTTCGCGCGCTACGTCGAAGGCACGGAACCGCTGCCTTACGAGGAGCTGTTCACGGCGGCGGGCATCGGCTTCGGCACTGCGCCGCGCGAGCCGGAAGCAGCGTCACTCGCCGCGCGATGGAAAGTGTCGGACGGTCTGCTGATCGTCGATGCAGTGATCCGCGGCGGAGCAGGAATGGACGCGGGACTGCTGCCGGGCGATGAGCTACTCGCGCTCGACGACACGCGCATCACGAACGAAGCGACATTGAATGCAGCGTTGCGTGGATTGCGCATCGGCGAATCGGCGGAACTGTTGATCGCTCGCGCGGGAGTCGTGCGACGCTTGTCGTTGCAGGCGCGGCCCGATCCGCGGCCCATCATCACATTGCGCGTTGCAGATGCGACACTGAGCATCACGAGCGCGAGCGAGCTGCGGCGCGGCTGGCTGGGGAGAGAAGCATGAGCGAGACACCCGCGGTGCAGTTCACGGAAGACCGGATTCCGCTCGACGGGATCGAAGATGCGATTGCGGAGCTCGTCGATCTGTACGGCGGCGAGATGACGCAGTCGCGGCCCGACGCGCGCGATTTCATCCTGCCGCTGCGGCGCGGCATGTCCAGCGGCGGCGGTGTGGAGTGCACCGTCACGTGGGCACCAGACGGCGTGGTCACGCTCGTTTGCAATCGCGACGTCGACGCACCGAAAGCGCAGCGAGTGTTGTTGCTGCTTGCGGGAGTCGCGGGCGCCGTGATGTTCATGATCTGGCCGTTCTTCCCGAACGAGAAGGGCTACGGGACCGTGGCGTGGCTCGGCGGTGTGATCGCGATCGCCGTGTATCTGATGACACTCAAGAAGACGAGCGGCGGAATGGCGTACGACTTTCTGCAGCGGCTGGCGAATCGGCAGCGCGCGTCGGTGGAGTGACGTGCGCCGCTGTTGTCGGTCGTCGGTTCTCAGTTGTCTGTGGCTTTTCGCGTAACAGCTCAGACAACCGATCACCGACAACCGACAACGGCACAGCTCAGTCGACTTCCTTGATCACACGTCCGGCGACGCCGATCGCGTCGAGTCCCAGCAGGCGGACGTCGAGCGTCAGATCTTCGACGCGCGTGTTGCCGAGGTGGGCGAGGGGGAGGTCGAGGACGAGGGTGGTGGCGCCGGTTTCGAGATTGCGCACGCCTTCGCCCCACGCAACCGCATTGCGTGAGGTACCGGCTGAGCCATCGGCAGCGAGCACGTCGTAGCGATACGCGCCGGCGAGTGCCACATCGACGGAGGCGCTGACGCGCAGCGCGCCGTCGACGACTTCCGTGCGGATCTCGCCGAGCTTCGCGGCGCCGCGCTCGGCGACGAGCTCACCGAAGCCGGTGCGCGCGAAACGAACGCCGCTCGCGTTGGCTCCGTCGACTTCGAATCGCACCTGCCATCCGCCCGGCGCGTTCTCCGGAAGATCGGGGAGTGTGGCCGAGTAGCTGCCATCCGCCTGTTCGGCGAGGTCGATCGCCGCGAACGACTTGCCGCTCGGCGATGCGAGACGCGCCGTGACACGCGCACCGGCGATCGCTTCGCTGCCCTCGCGAACCTCGGCGTGCAGCGTCACCGGCTGTCCCGGCTGACGCGAAAGCGGTGCGGCCCAGGTCGAGAGCGCGATCGCGCTGTCGGGCTCCGCGGCGATCACGGTGACGCCGGCGACCTCTTTCGGAATCTCCACTTCGAGTTGATACCGCGCCGCGGCTGTGTTCATCACGTGCACCACTTCATGTGCACCACCAGTCATGCCCAACTCCGCGGTTTCCGCGGGATCGAGCTGGAAGCGGCGCAGGCCGCGCTCGATCGAGCCGCGATCCGAAGGTTGCAACACCGCTCCGTGCGGCGTGAGGAGTCGCGTCCTGATGCTGGCCTTCGGAGCTTCATTCGTGGGGATCGTCCAGATGATCATGCCGCTGCCACCGGCGGCCGGCAGATCGACGGACTCGACGCGCGCGTCACGCGCCACATTTCGCACGAACATGCGCGAGACGTTCGCCGGCGCGTGCAGCGCGGGCTCTTCGTATTGCGTTCCGACCTCGAAGCGGCCGGTGACGTCCTGCGCGATGGCAGCTGGGGCGATTGCGAGAAGGAGGAGCAGTGCGTTTTTCATCGTCGTGTCCTTCGATCTCAGAAGTCGGTGGCGAGCGAGTCGCCGATCTTCTTGTAGTCGTTGCGGCGGTTGTGATGATGGTTCGCCAGCGTCGTGAACCAGACCACGCCGACCGCCTGCGCGCTGTACTGCGAGACCATTCCGTCATCTTCACCCGGCATCCCCGCGACGCCGGATAGCGTCGCCAGGCCCGTATCCTCGATGTGAATGAAGTCGTTCCAGAGTCCCGTGCCGGCGATGTTGTAGACCGTCTTCGGCAGCGCCGGCCGTCCGGTCGTGCCCTTCAGGTAGTACTGGTTGTAGTAGCTCATCGAGGAGGTCGTGCAGTTCTTCGTCGAGTCGTTGTTCTGCCCGATGAGATCGACCAGCCATCCCGTGAACCACGACCCCGAAAGCGTCCCCGCCAGGTTCGCCGCCTCGGAACCTTTGTTCGGCGGCGCAATCGAGTTCACCCAGCGGATGCGATTGATGATCGGCTGATAGCGCGTGTCGTACGTGGGATTCGACAGGATCCAGCGGATCACCACGCCGCCGAATGAATGCGTCTCGACCACGATGTCCGTGATCGCGTTCGCGTTCATCCAGCTCGTGATCTGCCCGGCGACCGTTCCGCCGGCCACCCACATGTACTGCGTGCCGTCATACGCGCAGATGAGATGAGGGATGGTGAAGTTCTTCGTCGTGGCGCGGATCATGTCCTCGCCCCAATACGCCCGCGCGACACTCGCCTGCGCGAGATTCGAACCACCCTTGCCATGGATGAAAACGACGCCCGTTTTCGCGTACATGACCGTGCTGAACAACATGGCAACCGCAACCGTGAGCAGAACCCTTCGCATCATCTGTTGGTGCCTCCTGATGAGCTGCGATTCATTTCAACGATGATGCCGAACGTGTTTTCAATGACTTACGTCGTGAGAGGGTCCATGACTGAACCTTTGGGGCGCTGAATGAGGGTTCATTCTTGACCGAAGGGTCCGGAATTGGACCGGCACACGCGCAATCTCACCCATCCCGAGGTAGGGAACGGCAGATCTCTCAACTCTCCCTCAACATAAGGAGGGATGGACATGATGCAGAAACGCTTTGTCCTTCTATTGATCCCCTTCCTGCTTCTGGAGTGCAGGAAATCCGAGCCGGCGACCGGCACCGAGACGGTGTCGACCGATACGGCAGCCACTGCGGCTTCATCCGACACGGTGAAGGCCGAGCCACCGCCGCCGGCCGCGCACGTGGTGGACCACTACAAGTTCTGGAAGGTCCGGCCCGTGCCGTTCCCGCATCGCGCGGTCAAGCTCAAGGGACAGTTCGATCGCGAAGCATGGGAAGGCCGCATCGGCTCACCGATGTACCTCGGCAATCCGGTCGAGAAGAACGGCGAGCCGATTCTCAAACCGGACTGGCACCTGCTCGCGTACACGGTCAAGGGTCCTCCGCAGCCGCCGCGCACAGTCGTGATCGAGAACCAGTTCCGGAAAGGGGAGACGTGGCAGATCGCCGATGCCGCGTGGCTGCTCGTTCCTGCTTCGAAGAGTCTCGAAGCTGCGCCCGAAAAGCCGCCGGAGGGAGCCGACCACTACCTCTGATACATCGCAAAGCCGGCCGATCCGGTCCCAGGCCCGGTCAAGCTTTTCGACCAGTTCGACAAGAAACGCGGGAAGACCGAGGAGGTCACGAAGCTGAACGCCGCCTATTTCTGCGTGCCGGCCGAGAAGAACGACGAGCGGATCCACAACCCGCGCGAACACCTCGCGATCTACACCTTCGAACCGCGCGATCGGTTTTCGATCCGCGTGTTCACGCGCGACCAGTTCGGGGCACAGCAGTTCCAGGTCGAGAACAGCGAGTTGCTCGCGGTGCCGACGTGGAAGCTGGAGTGGAAGTGATGTGATGGGTTCATCGGCGCGCCGCGGAAGCGGCGCGCCGATGACAGCTCAGAACGTCACAGTAATGATGTGATTGCCTGCAGGAACTTCAATGCCGCAAAGGTGGGCATTCGCCGGAACAACTCGCAGAGCTTTGCCACTCGCGGCGGCGTGGACGCTCCGCGTGTAGCTGCGTGCGAGGAAGACGAATCCGGAGTGCGCACCATGGCTGCGAAAAGTGACTCGATCGGGTTCGTTTGAGAGCTCGTACAGTGCGATCGTCGGCTGCCCTTTTTGCTCGGGCACACCTTCCATCGTTACCTCTGATTTCTCATCAAAATCGGTGAGCAGCACCGTGGTGATCCCTTGCGCAGGCGTCTCGACCCACCGGATGTTCCTCGGTGCGCGCAACTCGGCCAATCGTGGTTCGATGGCATAAAGCGTGACCGGTATGCCGATTTCCTCGTCGTGTAATAGAGAGCGAAGGCCCGGAATCGGGCCTGTGATGTCCGAGGCGATGACCGAGCCCACTCCCGCGCTGCGCAGCCATTTCACTCGTGCCGGCCATGGCGCCTGCTCCAGGTAGTCCTGCACGACCTTGTTTCGCCAGGTGTAACTTCCGTCCGGCGATCGATCGTAGGCATAACGAATCCCGCTCATTGCGCCATAAAGGGACCATGCCTGTCGCTGCTGAGCAACCGCGAGCCAGCGTGCGTCATCGGCGGGATATTGACCGTACAGTCCGTCGCGAACAGGATCCAGATCTTTCGAAGCGCGCTCGAATACACGACCTGGAATCAGCAATGCCCGTCGGACTATTGGCGAGTCGCTCGGAGGGATTCTGGTCGTTGGGAGGACGGTTTGCGCTGCAAACGTGAGATCGATTGCCAGAGCGGCCACGAGCAACACTTGCAGGACAACGTGCTTCGGCCGCGAGATCCACAGGAAAAGAAGGATGAGTGTCGCGGCCGCCCCGAGCAGGCGAGGCGTGATCGTCCGGGCAATCGGTTCGAACACGACTGAGGAACTCGATTGCCACGCAGGATTCCACCAAGCCCTGACGAGCACGTCCGCAATGCGCTCGTGTTGGAATGCGGCGCCAAACGCGAGCAAGCCGCATAGTGCGATCAGGAGCGCGGCAGACGACGTTTTTGCTTTTTCCGCATTGCTGATTCGTTCAACGGCATGCGCAGTCAGTACGGCAAACGCGAGCGTTGAAAAGACAAATGCCTTGATCGGAAAACGGATCGCGTGTATTGCGGGGATCGCCTCCCATAAGACACTCACGCCGGGAATGTATCCGCTCATGGAAACGAGGCACGTTGTGAATAAGACCGCCCACCAGCCGCGATGGTTGCGCATTCGGTCCAGAAATGCCAGCGTAATCACCAGCACCAGAGGAATCAGCCCTAGCGTCGTCGAATAGACGTAGGGTCTGGTGCCGCGCGACACTTCGTATCCCCACCACCCGCCACCCACAATGTGCGATGGCGAGCCAAATATCCCGGGAAGGACCGTTTCCAGTAGCCGCGCCGGGTGCAGCGAGAATCCCAGCGCCTGCTCGGAGGTATATCCGAACATGACACGGCTCGATTCACGAGCCATGACGAATGTCTCCCGGTGCAGTGGGAAGGTGATCAACAACGCCGCTATTGCGGCCGGCGCAAAAGAGCCAATCGTGCCGGCACGCCATGCCAGCAACGTTGCCAGTACAAGGCCCGCTGCGATCAACACCGGTTCGCCCGAAAGCGAAAACAACGCGACTGCGCCCGTCTGCAGAAACAACGGCCCGTAACCACGGCGCTTCATAGAAGCAGCGAGAAATACCCAGGGAAACCATGCAATCGTCGTGAATGCATTGATCGACGTCGCTGCCGACACAACATAGCCCGACAGGCAGAATGCGACCGCTCCAATGACTGCGGACAGCATTCGCAAGTCCCGGCTCAGCCAGAACGCCATACCCACGCCGAGGAGGATGAAGTGCAGCACAACATGCACCTCCACGGCGCGCGCACTCTTGGGGAACGGATAGAAGATCAGCAGATTCGGATTACTGCGATAAGGCTGTCCAAAAGACGCGGCAGGATTGATCGTCGAAAACCCGACCTCAGGAAAAGCGGCCCAGGCAGGTCGATGGGTCGTGCCGATATCGCGGAGGAACAGTTGTTCACCGCCAAGCAACGGCCAGAGGAGAGGAATCAGCAGGCACACCGCAATCAGACACGACGTTCCCCGCATTGGTTGCGTATCATAGCGCGTCCGTCCAACCCCTAACCCGCAGGACCATGGAGTCGAACTTGCGCCATTCAGCCGAAAGACTGTTTCTGACATCAGTGTTGATCGGGATCCTTGCGACCCAACCTCTGGCCGTGTACGCGGAGTGTCCCGAGGTAACCACCCAGGCGCTTACGGTTCCGGGAGGTTCTCTGGTTGTGGTCCGCTGGAGGACTACCCCGAGCTTTGGACTGGACCAGACCTGGGACTGCGACTACTACCATCACACGTGGACGTATCCGAGCTCGAGCTTCGGCCTGGTGGTGGGCGACGCGACCCAGCCCAATCGGGGGTCAGCGAACGTCACCGTCACCCCTGAAGTGATCGGCGCAGCGTGCGTGTTCTATCCTGTTCCTGAACCAAGCGCTGTCGGCCCATCGGGCTCGTTCGCCTTCGACCTCTCGGACATCGACTCAGACACCAGCGTTGAACTGACCGCGAAGATCACGGAATGCACGGGGCCGGTAGGGCACTCCAGAGGAGGCCAGGAGGAAGGGTGCAACTGGCACTTCAACCACACTCCAAGACGGGAAGCCGAGTTTCTGCTCACCATGGGCGCCGGCGTGCCTCCGTGTACAGGCGAAAACGAGCTCAATCCACCGACCGACCCAATCATCACGACGAAGAAAAAGGGACGGAACACGGCCGACATCTTCGTGGAGTTCGAGTTTCCGAGTGATTCCACTGGGCGAAAGCTGATTGTGAGAACCGCGCCCATGCGGGATGCCAAAGGCCGATTTGTCGACGAGCAGATTCTTCACACATGGGGCAGCGATGCGCCGGCACTCGCGAGTAATGGGCCGTTTGAGCTCCTGGACAAGGTGCTTCCGACCGGCAATCGGCAGGTTCAGCTCATCGCCGAGGCACGTTATTATTCGGCCACCAATGAGTGCATTTCGCAGAATGCAGTGGGGTTCGGGTTTATCGACTGCGATTCCTGCGATGTCATGGTTGGAGACCCGGTCTCGGTCGTCGACGGGAACATGCGCTACATCGACACCGACCCTCTTCCTCCGATCCTCGACCACGCGCTGACGCGCACATTCGACAGCGGCCACGGTGTGGATGGTTTCTTCGGCATCGGCTGGACGACGATCTTCGACCAGGTGATCAACTACTCTTCCGTGGACGGCGGGAGCCTCGTTCACTTCAATACGCCGCAAAACGAGACATTAGCCTTCGAAGGGGGCGGATCACAAATCTGGCCGCCGAACGTCACAGCGCCGTCGTCGTTCTACATGGACGAGGAGACTGGCGCCTACATCTACCGCCCAGCCGGCGGCAGGTACGCCACGCTTTTCGATCCTTCGGGTGGCTTCTTCGTCGGACTTCGTGACGTATTTACCGGCCGTGAGCTTCAGGTAACGCGTGAAACAGACCTCGGAGGGGAAACGATTCTCGCACTCGTCGTGGTCGACAGCTGGACCGGAACGACGTGGAGGATGTCCGTTGAGGACAACCTGGTGCAATCGATCGACTCCTCGGACGGGATCACGTGGACGTATGACTACTCGGACAGCAAACTGACCAGCGTCGATGGTCCGGACGGTCCATGGCGGACTTACACCTACGGCACCGGGGGCATCACACAAGCGAAGGACGCTGTCGGCAATGTCATCGAGACGCATCAATATGACTCCGCCGGCCGCGCCATCACTTCGGTCGGCCCCTCGGATGAAATCGCGAACATCCAGTATGACCTTCCGGTACCGGGTGAGCCGCGTTCCTCGAGAACACGCGTTACCACCGCCGGCGGCGCTGTGATCGAAATGCTCGTGAAGCCGGTAGGAGGTGCACATCGGACAGTCGAGCGCGAGGGTGGTTGCAGCAGTTGCGGAGTCCGCGACGAGGTGCGCGCGCTGGATGATAAAGGACGCGTCATCCGTCGCCAGGATGCGAGCGGCTACATCACGAAGAACGATTACACCGACCAGAACCTGACTGAGACGACCACGTCCATGCGACCCTCCGGCTGTAACCCCGAGTTGGCGGTTGACCGCTGCCGCATGGATTCCGAAGAGCTCGGAGAGGCCGGCCTGGCGTCGACCGATGCGTCAGTCACTACAAACTTTGCGTATGACGACGAGGACTGGCCTGACAAAGTCACTTCGATTACTACGGCAAGCGTGCGGCAGAGTGGCCAGACGCGTAAGGGCGAAATGACCTATGACGACGACACCGGACAGGTGTTGTCGAGCAGCGTTCGTGGATGGACTGCCTACCCCGTGGCGCAAGTGGAGACGCATACCACGGCGACTCCGCTCTACAACGGTACCGAGCCCGCGGCGTTTGCTCCGGGCGGCTCCTTCACGTGGACTGGTGTTGCGCAGCCGACTCTCCCGAAGCATGTCGATGGTCCGCGCACTGATGTCTCGGATGTGACGTCGTACGTCTACTATCCGAACGAGGGAAGCGTGCCGGCCGCCGCGCGAGGCCGTCTCGCCGCAGTGCGCAATGGCGCCGGTCACATTACGCGCTACGAGAATTACGACCGCTTCGGCAACGCCAGGCGGATCGTGGACGCGAACGGTGTCGTGATGGAATCCACGACTGACGACATCGGCCGCGTTCTGACCACCACTGTGAAGGGCGTCAGCGGGTGCGCCACCGCCGCGGACCCGCTCTGCAGCCAGGGCCTCATCGCATCCCGCGTCTACGACGACCTCGGTCCCGTCATGACAGAAACGCAACCAGGCGGTGGGCTCACCGTGTTCACGTATGACGGTCGCGGACGCCTGGAGACCCTGTCGCGCGGCCCGGCTGCAAACGATCTCCGGGAGCGAATCGAAACGACGTACGACTCCGACAGCGGAAAGAAGAGTCTGGAAAAGTACCTGGCACGCGAAAGCAATTGGGTCGAGAAGAAACGCGAGAGCTATGCGTATGACGACGAAGGTCGTCTCGAGACGTTGACGTACCCCGGTGGAGCCAGCGTCGCCTACACCTACGATTTCGCCGGCCGTGTGAAAACAGTCCGCGATGAGCGCCATAACACTCCGAACACGACGCATAGCTATGATCCCGCCGGAAGGCTCAGCAACGTCGATCAGAAGCTGTCCACCGCCGCAGGCGGGTGGATCAGCACCACCTACGCGTACGACAAGCATGGCAATCTCACTCGGGTCACGGATCCCAACGGCAACGAGACCGACTATCGATTCGATGATTTCGGGCGCATGCTTCGACAGGAGAGCCCTGTCAGCGATGTAACCACCTATGCCTACAATGCCGCCGGCAATCTCCTGCTGACCACTGACGGCAATGCAGCGACTACCACGCGCGGCTACGACGAGATCGGGCGCGTGCTCACAGCTTCGTCTACGCGAGGCGGCGATACCGAAACGGTAAGCTGGGACTATGACGAGGGGACCCTTGGTATCGGCCGGCTGGCCTCGATGACAGATCCCACGGGTGTGACGGAGTACAGCTACGACCGCCGGGGATTGCTTCTTCGCGAAAATCGCACGATCGACGGTGAATCGTTTGAAACGAAGTTCCAGTACGACGAGGACGGTAACCGCTCTCGTATCGTCAATCCTGGTGGCCGCGTCATCGACTACACGTTCGATTACGCCGGACGCCCGTATTCTGCGGTGAGCGGCGCGACGTCGATCGTCACCTCAGCGTCGTATCTGCCATTCGGGCCATTGAAGCAGGTGGTATTCGGAAACGGTACTACGCGCGCGATGACATTCGACTCGCGGTATCGGCCGTCCACCAATGTGCTCACGGGGCCATCCGGCGCTTTGGCCAGTTACGCCTATGCTCCTGATCCGGCGGGGAACATTCTGTCGCTGCACGATGAGCTCAACCACGGATACGACCGCAATTTCGCGTATGACGATCTCAATCGTCTGACCGAGGCCAACAGCGGCACAGCCCTGTGGGGAACCGGCACGTACTCCTATGATGCGATGGGGAATCTTCTGTCGAGCCAGCTCGGGAGCAAGACCGCGTCGTTCTCGTATGACGGCAGCCTCCCGAAACTGCTGTCGGTCACCGAGAACGGCCAGCCGCGAACCGTGACGTATGACGCGGCAGGAAACGAAGCGACGGCTGGAACGACGACTTCGACCTATTCGCCGCGCAATTTTCTGGCGAATTCCGAACTGACGTATGACTATGACGGTCGCGGCGTACGCACCGTGACGTCGCATCCAAGCCACTATCTCGCTACCTTGACCATCTCCCCAACGACGTTCTACACGAATCACACGACGACCGGCACCGTTACGCTCGGCGCTCCTGCGCCGGAGGGTGGCGTCATTGTCGAACTGACCAGTTCACATCCGGGGATCGTCGTACCGGCTACGGTCTCGATCGGCGAAGGTTCGACGACCGCGATCTTTGGCATCACCCATACCGGCACGCTGGCGCCAGGCGTTGCAACCATCACTACAAAGCATGGATTCACACGAACGGCGTCGTTGACGATTGCAGGGGCGCCCACAATTACATCACTGACTCTCAATCCCACGACAGTCGTCGGTGGGCAGACCGCCGAAGGCACGGTCGTCCTCGGCGGTCCGGCACCTGCCTCGGACGCGCTCATTTATATTGATGTGGAAGGTAATGGAGCGTCTGTGCCTCCTACCATCACCATCGATGAGGGCTTGACGACAGGATCGTTCGACGTCACGACGACTGCTGTGGCCTCGCCTTCGGACGTGACGATCTCGGCAAGCTACGGCGACACGGTTTCGGCCGAACTGACGGTGACCACCGCCTCGCTCGCGTCTGTCGAGTTGGATCCGGCGAGCATCATGGGCGGACGGACGACGGTCGGACGCGTAACGCTGAACGGCCCTGCGCCGACTGGCGGCGCGACCGTCACGTTGAGTAGTAGCGCTTCGCAGGCGACCGTTCCGGCATCCGTGACTCTTGCTGCAGGACAGACGACCAAGACGTTCAACATCACTACATCCGTGGTGTCATCGACAACGACCGCCACCATTTCGGCTTCCTACGTCGAAACCTTGTCGGCGACACTGACCGTAACACCCTGCGTACTCGAGGTTGCTCCCCTTCCGACGTATGGAACTGAGACGGTCTGGATTGAAGACGAGATTCCACCCGGCGCGACCTTCTACGGTGTAACCACGTGGACGACCTCTCAGAAGGCGAGCGGATCGCAATCACTGACACGCTCCATCGTGGCAGGAGATAGCGTCATCGGCGTGGTCAATGCAACAGCAACTCTGCCCGTCACATGGAATGAAGAACTCGTGTTCTATGTGCTCACGAACGAGTGCGCACAGCCGCAGAAGTTTGTCGCCCAGTGGGTTGCAACCGATGGCAGCTGGGGCGGTGGCTCGTGGGGACAGACGACAAACGGCCACGCCTATATGGGCGCGATGCCCGCACCGGGCGTCTGGACGCGAGTCACGGTTCCGGTGAACGCCGTTGGTCTTGCAGGAAAGTCGATCAAGAGTTTCTTTCTGATTTCTACCAACGGCCAGGTATGGGGCGACCGTATCGGAAAAGCCGGTGAGGGTTGCTTTGTGAGCACGGCATCCGCGCCGGGGATTCCTGCCGGAGATCGGCTCTGGCTTGAGGATGACCTGCCGACGGGAGCTCAGATCTTTCCCGAACAGGTCTGGGATACGACGCAGAAGGCGAGCGGCACGCGCTCCATGACCAGACCGATCGTTTCGGGCACGACGTCGGTCACGTTCAGCAATGCGACAGCGACTCTGACACCGGTTGATGGCGAAACGCTGGTCTTTTATGCACTGCTCCACGAGTGCATGACGCCGCAGAGTCTTCGCGCCAGAATGATCACTACGGATGGCTTCATCACGGGCTACTCGTGGGGGTTGAACGCGAGCGGAGGTCCGGGCGACGGACCGCTTGGCGCGGCCGGTGTATGGACCCGCTATGAGGTACCGGCAGCGCAACTGGGTTTGGAGTATCGCGCCATTCGTACCATCGATTTCACCATCGATGCCGGACAGGTATGGATCGACCATGTCGGCGCCGGCGCCGCCAGCTGCTACCCCGCCACAGCTCCACCTCCCACGCTCGGCTCTGAGACGGTATGGGTGGACGACGCATTGCCAGCAGGCGCGTCGGGAGCCCCGCAGTGGGATCCGGGTCAGAAGGCGAGCGGGTCGTATTCAATGACACATCCGCCGACCACGGGGCTGAATTTCTACGGTTTCGGCGGCGCCACGACCTTGCTGCCCGTCGGTTGGGGCGAGAACCTCGGTTTCTACATCCTGCTCAGCGAGTGCCGAACTCCTTCAAAAATTGTCGCGCAATGGGTGGCTTCGGACGGCTCATGGAACGGTGCTTCGTGGGGACAGACTGAGGCCGGCCATGTTTACATGGGTGCGCTCCCTGCCGCAGGCGAATGGACCTGGGTCGAAGTACCCGCCAGTCAGCTTCTCCTCGAAGGCACGTCTCTCAAGGGCTTCACGGCTTATGTGTACGGCGGGCAGGCATGGGTCGATCGTCTGGGCAAGACCGGAACGGCCTGCTTCCCGGCCACGGCGACCGCGCCTGTGCTCGGCGATGAAACGGTCTGGGTCGAAGACGCTCTTCCGACAGGCGCCACCGCGTTTGGCACAACCCATTGGGACACAGTCCAGAAGGCGAGCGGCACGCAAGCGCTGACCCGTACGGCGCGTCCGGGCGAAAGCATCATTGGTATCCAGAACGCGACCGCAACTACTCCCGTAGCGGTGGGCGACGACCTCGTGTTCTACGTTCTGCTGAATGAATGCGCAACACCCACCAAGCTCATGGCGCAATGGGTCGCGACCGATGGCTCGTCGGGCGGTGTGTCCTGGGGGCAGACGACGAGCGGCTATGTGTACGCCGGCGCCATCCCCGCAAGTGGTGTCTGGACGCGCATCGAAATCCCTGCTGCCCTGCTGAACTTGGAATCGAAATCCATCAAGGGTTTCTACTTCTTCGTTTACAACGGACAGGCTTGGGTCGATCGCATCGGAACC
>DASYLL010000094.1:0-2024 GCA_036009605.1 Thermoanaerobaculia bacterium
GCAATCAGAAGTGCTACTTCTGCCCGGTCTCGGTCGCGCCGCGCGACGACGAAGAAATGTCGACGGAGCTTTTCGCGCGGATCGTCAGTGAACTGACGCAGTTCCGTTCGTCGATCGACGGCGTCTTCCTGCAAAGCTACAACGAGCCGACCATCGACCGCCGCTTCGTCGATCATTGCAAAACGCTGTTCGACGCCGGCCTTCCGGTCGCGGTCCTGAGCAACGGCACGGGGCTGATTCCGAAGAAAGCCGACGCTCTCGTCGCCGCGGGAAGGCTTCGCTTTCTCTGCATCAATTTGTCGACGCTCGACGCAGAGCGCTACGAGCGCGACCGCGGCGAGAATCACGTCAAGGTCGTGATGCGCAACATCGACTACGCGAAGGATCTTCACCTCGCCGATGAGATGCGCATCGTCGTCCTCGGCAGCGGCGACGACGAACACCGCGAGAACTACGAAGCAGTGAAAGCGCGCTACGCCGGCAGCCGCTTCGACGTGCAGCAGCACCTCACGGTGGATCGCGGCGCCTGGCACCTCGAAGTCGGAAGGAAAGCCGTACAGCGCGTCGGGCGTCTCGCGGGTTGTGAGTTGATCGGCTCGCGGCCGTTGCAGCATCTCCACATCACGGCCACCGGCGACTGCATCCTCTGTTGCCAGGACTACGACGAGAACTATGTCGTCGGAAATCTGAAGACGCACAGCGTGACGGAAGTGCTGCAAGGTGATGAGATGGCGCGCATGCGGCGGATGGCGTACGGCGTCGAAGAGTCGCCGGACGACTTCATCTGCCGGTCGTGCGTTTTCGCGATCACGCGGTGATCCTCTGTCGCCGCTCTTCGAACCACCGCTCCAGCCGCGCCACCGTATTCGCGCCACGGAATTGCTCGACGACTGCTCGACCGCGTGAGCTGAGGCGTGCTTGCGTCTCAGCGTCGGAGAGCAGACGCGTGAGATGTTCGCCCATCGCGGGACCGTCTCCTTCCGGCGCGAAGAGAGCGTAATCGTGCCGCTCCTCCCACGAAAGGAACGACGGAATCTCCGCGAGGATCGCCGGCACGCCGCTCGCCATCGCCTCGGCAGCAGGTAAGCCGAATCCTTCTTCACGGCGGCTCGGACCGAGAAAGACATCACACGACGCGATGAGGCGCGCCATCGCCGTGGTGTCTATGGCTACGTGAAACTCGTCCGCGAGCTCGGCAGGCTCGTCTTCCGCGCGGTTCCACTGCGATACGCGGATGAGGTCGAAATCCGCTCCCGACTCACGCGCACGCCGGACGGCGTCGTAGCCGATGTCGATACCCTTGAAATCCGCCTGCGCGGGACCGACGAGCAGCACGCGCGGTTTTCCAGCGCGCGGAGAGTGCGGCTGATAGAACTCGTCGTCGACCATCTGGCCGACCCAGGCAGCATCGTCGTAGAACTCCCGGCAGATCGGGACGAGATGCGGAGAGACCGTGATCTTCGGCAGAGGCAGCCGATAGGCTTCGTCAATGCGAGGTTTCAGTGGTTGATACGCTGTGAACGATCCCTCGTATCCCTGGCAGAAATGCACGCCGCGATCGCCGGCCAGCGCATGAACGTCGTGGAGCGTCGTCCAGAACGTGCCGACGATGAAGTCGTATGGGCGCGCGTCGAAGTCGACGAACCGATCGACGCGCAGCCACGTTGCGCGAGAGTTGCGCCACGTGAGCGGACCGCCCCGCGTCACCAGCGTGATTTCGTGGCCGCGGTCTGTCAGTGCGTCGCCATGAGCGACCGCCACCCGGGTTCCGCCGGCCAGTTCCGTATCTTCAAGAAAATAGGCAATCTTCAACTCGGGGTGTCCTCTGCGGTCCCGAACTGCAGGAGGCGATAGCCGTACGAGCCGTTGTCGTACAGCTCGCGATACTGCCGTCCGCTTTCGAGCAGTTCGTCAACTTGTTGACTGGTGATGCCGAGGTCCTCGATCAGACGCTCGCGGTAGCGGGGGAAACGGGTCATGAAGTATTCGATCGACGCCGGGACTTTCTTCGAAACGTCGACTTC
>DASYLL010000095.1:0-21223 GCA_036009605.1 Thermoanaerobaculia bacterium
AACATCACACGCAAGCTCTCCTCGCTCGACCTCGTGCAGCTGATGGAGAACAAGCAGAAAGCGGCCGCGAATCGCGATCAGACGTTCGAAGAATTGCTGCTCGAGACCGGACGCCTCATCGACGAGATCGGTCGCGAGGAAGAAGACTTTGAGCGCCTCGAATCGTTCGGCGAGCTCGTCACGCTGTTCGATCGCATCGATCACACGACGACGCTCGTGAACAAGCTCGCGTTCATGGACGACGTCGAGCTGAGCCCCGAGCAGGTCCGCTCCCTCCTCGGCAACATGCAGGTCTTCGAGAAACTGCGCCGCGGTCTGTTTCAGCAGCTCTTCATCGACCCGGTCGTGAACAACGAATACGCGCTCGCGTACGGCAAGAAGAAGCTCTACGCGTTGACGCTCGGGATGATCGCGATCGAGAACAACGAAGAGTCGATCGCGGGGGTCGTCGAATCGATCTCATCACTGAATCGACACGAGCGCGCGTACTTCGCGGCGTACAACCTCGCGCGGCGGCGCATGTCGAATTTCTATCTCGAGCTCAATACTCCCGAGGGACGGGAAACGTTCCGCCGCGAGATCAAGGCAGAGATCGCGCACGATCCCGAGACGCACGGGCCGCAGGAGATCGTGACCGAAGGATTGCTCGAAGAGGTCATTACGAAGATTCGGCTGGAGGCGTTCTACATCAACCAGCTTCTGCCGCGGATCATCGAGGAGCAGGACTCGCGTTTGCGCAACGATTTCCTGTCGAACTCAGGCCTCGACCGCTTCCAGGTGGAAGAGCTTGAAAGCGAGTATTTCGAGATGCGCGCGTTCCCGCATCAGCTGCTCGAAGCCATTCAGCGGCCCGCTTGAGCGGGCCTGTTGTCAGTTCTCGGTTGTCAGTTGTCGGCACCGTTTCGCCCAGGCGCGGATTCACAGACAACCGACAACCGAAAACTGACAACATACCGTTATGAGCAACCGCCTCGCCCACGAGACCTCGCCGTACCTCCTGCAGCACGCGCATAACCCCGTCGACTGGTATCCGTGGGGCGATGAGGCGTTCGCGAAATCGCGGGACGAGGACAAGCCGATCTTTCTCTCGATCGGATATTCGGCGTGTCACTGGTGCCACGTGATGGAGCGCGAGTCGTTCGAGAACGAAGAGACGGCGGCGATCCTCAATGCCGACTTCGTCTCGATCAAAGTCGATCGGGAGGAACGCCCTGACGTCGACTCGATCTACATGCAGGCAGTGCAGATGATGACCGGCCACGGCGGCTGGCCGATGTCGATGTTCCTCACGCCGGAAGGCCGGCCGTTTTACGCGGGCACGTACTTTCCGCCGCAGGACCGACACGGGATGCCGAGCTTTCGTCGCGTGCTCGAGCATGTCGCGGGCGTCTATCGCTCGCGCCGCACCGAGATCGAAGAGATGTCCAAAGAGGTGGCCGGCGCTCTGTCGAGCCAACTGCGCACCGGCCCGAGTCAGCCCGTCGACCGCACCGCTCTCGATCGTGCCGCCGGACGCATCGCCGCGAACTACGACACGATCAACGGCGGCTTTGGCAGCGCACCGAAGTTTCCGCCGTCGATGTCGCTCGATTTCCTGATGCAGGTCGCGTATCGCAGCCCCGATGCGAATGGCGCGCAGCTCCGCGACATCGTCACGACGACGCTCACGAAGATGGCGCGCGGTGGCATGTACGACCAGGTCGGCGGCGGCTTTCATCGCTACTCGGTCGACGCGCGCTGGCTCGTGCCGCACTTCGAGAAGATGCTGTACGACAACGCGCTGCTCGCGCGGCTCTACACGCGCGCGTGGCAATGGACGAAGGATCCCCTCTTCGCGCAAATCGCCAACGAAACCCTCGGCTGGGTGATACGCGAGATGACCTCGCCCGACGGTGCGTTCTACGCGACGCTCGATGCGGATTCCGAGGGCGAGGAAGGCAAGTTCTACGTCTGGACGCGTGTGGAGGTGCTCGAGCTGCTCGGCGCCGATGAAGGCCGCATTTTCTGCGCGCTCTTCGACATCACCGACGCGGGCAACTGGGAAGATCACAACATCCTCAACGTCCCCCGCGATCCGCAAAGCGTGGCTGCCGATCTGGGGATCACGCTCGATCAGCTCGCGGAGATCGCGGCAGGCGGCAAGTGCAAGCTGTACGGCGTGCGCGCGAAACGCGTGTGGCCGGCGCGCGACGAGAAGATGCTCGCGGGCTGGAACGGCTGGATGCTCGCCGCGTTCGCGGAAGCCGCACTCGCATTCGATCGCGATGCCTATCGCGAAGTTGTCCGTCGCAATGCGGATTTCCTGCTCACTCGCATCGATGCGGATGGACGACTCACGCGTCACGCGAAAATCCCGGGATTGCTCGAAGACTATTCCGGGGTCGCATGGGGACTCACGCTCGCGTACGAAGCGACACACGAGCGACGTTACCTCGACGCTGCGCGCCAACTCGTCGACCAGATTCTCGCGCGCTTCCGCGACGAAGAAAGCGGCGGCTTCTTCGACACGCCGATCGATCACGAGAAGCTGATCACGCGACCGAAGGATCTCTTCGACAACGCCACGCCGTCCGGCAGCTCCGTCACATGCGATGTGCTGCTGCGACACGCGCTGCTGTTCGGCAACGAAGAGTACGCGCGCATCGCGACGGAGACGCTCGAAGCCGAGTTTCCGATCGCCGAAAAGTACCCGTCCGGATTCGGCTTCCTCCTCGGCGTCGCCGAATGGCGCGCCGGTCAACCAAAGGAGTTGGTGCTGACCGGAGACATCGCGGATTTCCGGCGCGTGATCGGACAAACGTTCGTGCCGCATCGCGTGCTCGTTGCGGGCGAGGCATCGGCGGATCTGCCGCTGATGCAGCATCGGCCATTGGACAAGACGCTTGCGTATGTGTGCTTCGGGTATGCGTGCGAGGAGCCTACGGCGGATCCGGAGAAGTTGCGGACGATGTTGTAACGGCAGCGCGGAACAAAGGTAAATTACGCCCGGTTACCGCCCTTGGACACTGTATTCTGAAAGCAATCCGGAGATGACTGCGCACGACTTCGAAGCCGCCGTCGACTTTTACGGTCGAGATCCTCGAGAGATCCCCGCCTACTCATTCGTCGACGTTGCGAGGGCAGTTCGCCTGCCGTTGACTACGCTGCGGCGTTGGTCGGTCGGTCAGCCTGGATTCTCGCCAATCCTCGACGTCCCGCACGACGGCGACGGCCAGTGGTTCGAGCTTTCGTTCTTCAATCTCATTGAGTCATTCGTCCTCGCAGAGTTGCGCAACAAGCATCAGCTCAGCTTTCATCGGATTCGTGACTCCATCACGTATTTGCGCGATCTCATCGGCACTCCGCATCCCATCGTCGATGCCGAGTTTTTCGTGTACGGACCGCAGGTCTACGTCGAACATGAGGGACGGAAGATCAGCATCACGCAGCCCGGCCAGTATCAGCTGGAGGACGTCCTGCGTGATCTGCTGTTGCGAGTCGACAAGGGCAAGTTCGGGGTCGAGCGGTTCTATCCCTACGTTCCGGATGCGCGCGGCAGGATCTCGGAAAAATACAAACCTGTCGTCGTCGATCCGGACGTCTCGTTTGGCCGCCCTCGACTGGCCGGTACCGGCATTCCCACATCCGTGATTGCGCAGCGCAAGAGGGGTGGCGACAGCGTGCGCGCCATCGCGAGGGACTACGAAACGACGGTCGCGCGGATCAGAGAAGCGCTCCGGTACGAAGGCGTCCTCGAAGCAGCGGCTGCCTGACACGTACGGATCGCCAACCTACTTCCTCGACGCGACGAACGAGTCGCGCGGGCTTGCTGATGTCTTGCGACGGAACGGCCGGCGCGTGTGGCTGCACAAAGAAGTGTTCGCCGATCCCGATACACCGGACCACGTCTGGGTACCGCACGTGGCGCGTCAGGGCTGGATCGTCATCACGAAAGACGCCGCTCTACTGCGCAATCCAAAACAGCTGATGGCCTGGCATCGCAGTAAGGCCAAGGTCTTCGTATTTACCGGCGGCGATGCGTCCGGCGAGCGGATGATTGCCGCAATGCTCATCGCGCTTCGCCGGATGGAGAAGATTATCGTTGAAGCGACACCGCCGTTCATGGTCGCCGTGCACCTCGACGGATCCATCACGCCGGTAAAGCCGGAGAAGCTCGCCGATCATTTGATGGTGGAGTGAGTGCGACGGAAATCATCCACCTTCACGATCCTCCCCATGATGCGTACGCGCGACGTCCCTTCGCGCATACGGCGCAGGAGGTCGCGTTCTTCGAGCTCGTTTGGTGCGCGCTCGACGAGGATTGCGAAGGCCCGGCGAAGGAACGTGCGGTCGTCTTCGCAGTCGCTGCCGTAGGCGATCGTCTCCGCGAGGTTTTCCAGCCGCACTTCGCCGCGCGTGAGTTTTTGCCAGCCGGTGGCGGGGTCGAAGCCGAGGCGGCCGAGGAGGGGCTCAATGGTTTCGCGGCGGAGGTGGGCGGGGGGGAAGTGCGTGATGGTGTTGCGCCAGGCGGAGTTGGCGTCGAGGAAGGTGTCGGCGTCGATGCGGATCGACGGGACGCGCGCGGGGCGTGATTCGTCATCGAGCGAGATGCTTTCGAACGATGCGGCGAGTTTGCGTCGATCGGTCGGCGAGGGCGCGGCGGCGATCTCGAAATGGAACGTGAGCGTGTTCAGGCCATCGTTCCAAACGGCGGCGGGCGCGACGACGGAGTAGTCGCGCCATTCGCGCGCGAGTGGGATCGCGGCGATCTCGTGATCGTTGAGCGACACGCGCATCGTCTGCGGCAGGTGCGGGTACGCGTGAAAGCGAATCGTGCGTTCGCGGCGTTCGCGCGTCGGCAGAACGACGCTCGCGCGACGGCCGATCGCCCAGCGGAATGTCTCGTCGCCGGAATGTTCGACACCGGCCCAACCGCTTCCGAACAACACATCGTCTTCCATCCGGATCGTGAATCCGCGATCGCCGAGGGCGGCGGAGACGGCGCGCTGTTCGGGCGGTTGGCTGCGATGCTGGAGGAAATGTCCGCGCGACGGCGCGTAGTGCAGGCGGAAGTCTTCGAGCGGGCTGGAGAGCACCACGGGATAGCGGCACATCCAGGTGCGCACGGAGAGGTCGTTCGACGAGCCGGCAGTGACGAGCCACGCGGAGCGATGCTGCGACTGAATGATCTCGGCGATGCCGACGCCGGCCATATAGGCGAAGGTCACGTTCGGAATCTCGCCGAGGTAGTAGCGGAGCGAGACTTCCGACCAATGTTCGGCGGTGAGAATCACGTCGTCGGCACGCACGTGTCTGCGCAGCGACTCGGCGATCGCGCGCCAATCGAGTTTCTGGTACGCCTCCGTCCGCGCTGCGGGCCACACCTGCACTGCCAGGACTGCGGCAATGACGATGCTCGCGGGAAGCGCGAAACGTCGCGCGGCGAAGCGCGCAAGGAACGCAATTCCCGCAGCCGCGAGCAGCAGATATCCGGGCAACGCGGCGATGACGTAGCGGATTGCGAAGAAGTGATCGGTCGCGTGGAGTGCGACGATGTTGATCACGATCGGCAGCAGCGTGATGGCGAGAACGATCGCCGCCATCGCGCGGTCGTGCAGGAAGAGCGCGATCGCACCGACGATCGCGAACGCGAGAATCACATACGCCGATCGTCCTGCCGCAACACCGCCGAGCGCCGTCACTGAGAGACCGCGAATCAGCGTATCGAAGAATGCGAGATCGAGTTGCGGAAACGCGGCGGCCGCGGCGCCATCGCCATTGCCCGCGCGATAGAGAATCGGGAGCAGCCCCAGCGTGAGAACGCTCGAGATCGCGATCACCCACTGGCGTCGCGGCAACGCGGCACACGCAGCAGCGACGATCGCGGCCGCGGCACCGACGGTCGTATATGCCATCAAGACGAGCAGGGCGATGGCGAGTCGCGTCGCGCGAAGCACGATCGCGAGCAGCAGCGCCGTCATCAGAAATACGAGCAACGCGTAGGGCCGCGCTTCGCGGCTGTAGTAGACGTGCAGCGGCGAAACCGCCAGCAGCAACGCTGCAACCGCAGCCGTCGATGAATCGTTCGTGATGCGGCGTGCGGCGATCCACATCAGCGGAACCGTGAGAACGCCGAAGATCGCCGCGAAGAAACGTCCGGCGAACTCGCTTTCGCCGAGAAGTCGCCCGAGACCGAGTGTGGCGTAGTAGAGCGGCCCGTGTTGCGGATGCACGCCGCCGAGCCATTGCCAGAATGGAAGCTCGGCTGCGTTCGTCAGTACGATCTGACCGAGGATCTCGTCGAGCCAGTAACTCGGCTCGCCGAGACCGTCGAAACGGAGAAAGAACGCCACGGCCACGATCGCGGCCAGCAACGCAGCGAACCCGATCTGCTGCGCACGGCGCATGTCAGGGCGTCTTCGGCGCCACGATCCAGTCACTCCAGGTCTTCGCGCTCTCGTTGCCGGTCTTGTCGACCGACGTAATGGCGTAACGGAACGCGATTCCGAGGGTCACCGGCTTGTTGAGATACGTCGTCTCGGTCATCGGCTGCGGCACGAGCTGAATCGTTCCTGCCGCTCCGGTGTCGCGAATGTCCGTGTGGCCGACGCCTTCCATGCGATAGACGCGATAGCCCGCGAGATCCGTTGCTTCCACCGGCTCCCAGATGATGCGGATCGCGTTCAACTCGACGAGCGGCGTCACGGTCGCCGGCGCGGGCGGCGCAATGAGATCGCGATAGACGACACGCGCGGGCTCGGACGCGTTGCTCTGCAGCAGCGGATCCTCCGACGCAATCGCGGTCACGCGATATTCGTATTCGCCGTACGGCGGCGTGTCCGTGTATGTCGCTGCACGCGCTGCCGGTGCATTGATCGGCGCCGCAAATTCATTCAGTGTTTCGCCCGGCGCGGAGCGATAGATACGATATCCGCTGATGATCGGTGCTTCTTCGCCGCTCACGGAGGTTTTCGGTTCCTGCCACGTCAGCGTGATGCCTTCCGGCTTCGCGGTTGCGGTGAGGCCAGCGGGCGGAGTCGCGACCGGCAACGGCACGAGAATCGCCAGATTCGAGATCTCGCCGCGCGCTGTCGCCCCCTCCGTCACCACTGCATACGTCACGCGAACGGGACGGCCATCCGACGAGCGGAACGGCGGCTTGTCCGTGTACACGAGCTTCGCTCCCGCGGTTGCGTTTGCGAGGTTGGCCTTTTCTATGCTGTCGATGCGCTCGCTGAGCTTGATGAACTGCGCCTGCGGCAGTTGCGGAATTTTGGAGAACAGCAGGATCGGCTGCGGGGTGGACGAATCAATTGAGGCGGGAATCGAGGGTTTCGGATCGATTGCGGTCGCGACCGGAAGCGCTTCGACGTACCGGAAAACAGTGATGCGGCGAATGTCGGTCAGACTCTTGCCGGCGGTCGTCAGCGCGGGGTAGCTCCAGGAGAGAATCACCTGATCCGCACGCTGTGTTACAAGCAGGTCGGTCGTCGCTTTGGGGATCACGGGGACGGGCGGGCGGGGATCGCCGCGCTTGCCGCAGGCGAGGACGAGCAGCAGGAGAGCCGCGAGCGTTTTCCGGAACGTCATCAGCGGCGGATTGTAGCGAGGAACGAACGAATGTGCGGAATCATCGGATATGTCGGCACGCGGGACGTCGTCCCGGTGCTGATCGGCGCCCTGAAGAAGCTCGAGTATCGCGGCTATGACAGCGCGGGTGTGGCAGTCGTCAACGGCGACGGCGTGGACCCTGTCGTAAGCGTCATCCGGGCCGAGGGAAAGCTGTCGAATCTCGAAGCCAAACTCGAAGAGCAGAAGCTGCACGGCTCCTTCGGCATGGGCCACACGCGCTGGGCAACGCACGGCAAACCGAACGAGAACAACGCGCACCCGCATCGCGACTGCACGGGCAACGTCATCGTCATCCACAACGGCATCATCGAGAACTTCCTGCCGCTCAAGCAGCGGCTGAAATCACAGGGCCACGAGTTCAAGAGCGAGACCGACACGGAAGTCGTCGCGCATCTGATCGAGGAGTACCGCAAGAGCGGTCTGTCGTTCGTCGAAGCGGTGAAGAAGTCTCTGAAAGAGCTCGACGGACACTATGCGCTGGTGATGATCGCCGCCGATGATCCGGGCACGATCATCGCCGCAAAGCAGGGACCGCCGCTCGTGATCGGACTCGGCGAGAACGAGAACATCGTCGCCTCCGACGTCGCGCCGCTGCTCGCGTACACGCGCAACATCATCTATCTCGAAGACGGCGAGTACGCGATCCTCGACGACAAAAAGGTCGAAGTCTTCACGCCTGACGACCAGCCGGTCGATCGCGCGCCGACGAAGATCCTGTGGGATGCCGTGATGGCCGAAAAGGAAGGCTATCGGCATTACATGCTCAAGGAGATTCACGAGCAGTCGCGCGCCGTGCGCGACACGTTCACCGGCCGCATGTTCGAGGAGTCGGGCGAGGTCTTCTTCAACGACCTGCAGTTCACGCCCGAAGAGTGGGCGAAGTTCAAACGCGTCCACATCGTCGCGTGCGGAACGTCATGGCATTCGGCACTCGTCGGAAAGTTTCTCGTCGAGAACGCCGGACGCATTCCGGTCGAAGTCGACTACGGCTCCGAGTACCGCTATCGCGATCCGATCGTCGACGAGAACACGCTCGTCATCGGCGTCACGCAATCGGGTGAGACCGCGGACACGATCGCGGGCATGCAGGAAGCGAAGCGCAAAGGCGCGCGCCTGATCTCGATCTGCAACGTCATCGGCTCCGCCGCGACGCGCATGTCGGACGGCGTGATCTACACGAACGCAGGACCGGAGATCGGCGTCGCATCGACGAAAGCGTTCACGACGCAGCTCACCGCGTTCTATCTGCTCTCGCTCTACATCCGCCAGCTGCGCGGCGACGACAAGGACGACATCCGCTACGCGATGCACGAGCTGTCGACGATCCCGCACAAGATCGAGCATCTGCTGAAGTCGCAGGAGAAGAAAATCCAGCAGCTCGCCAACCGCTATCACAACTCCCAGGACTTCCTCTTCCTCGGCCGCGGCGTGCACTACCCGATCGCCCTCGAGGGCGCGCTCAAGCTCAAGGAGATCTCGTACATTCACGCCGAAGGCTATCCGGCGGGCGAGATGA
Organism: Thermoanaerobaculia bacterium; assembly: GCA_036009605.1. Taxonomy (GTDB): domain Bacteria; phylum Acidobacteriota; class Thermoanaerobaculia; order Gp7-AA8; family Gp7-AA8; genus QHVT01. Next base: position 9,128 of record DASYLL010000095.1, read on the forward strand.
AACATGGACCGATTGCGCTGATCGACGAGAACATGCCGATCGTCTCGATCGCCACGCATACGCCCGTCTACGACAAAGTCGTCTCGAACCTGCAGGAAGTGAAAGCGCGCGACGGCAAGCTGATCGTGATCTGCGACGAAGGCGACGAGGAGATGCAGAAGCTGGCCGACGAGTTCATCGAGATTCCGTGGACGATCGAGCCGCTGCAACCGATCCTCGCCGTGATTCCGACGCAGCTGCTCGCGTACTACATCGCGCTGCGGCGCGGATGCGACGTCGATCAGCCACGCAATCTGGCGAAGAGTGTGACGGTGGAGTGAGAGCCGTCATCCCGAGCGTAGCGAGGGACCAGGGTGGGAGGGGCGACGAAGACCATGCGATGCGCCCCGCCCGCACAGGTCCCTCGCTACGCTCGGGATGACGATCAGGGCAAATCCATCGAGCGCAGATACTCCCCGACATCGAACGACAGCGATTCGCCCCGCGGCACGTAGGCGTACTGGATGTACAACCGCCGGTTGTGCGTCACGAGGTGACCGCGCGTCGTGCCTCCGGACCAGTCCTTGTTCTTCGGCATCTGCATGATGAAGTGCATCGCCGAGTGACGCGCGACCATGCCCCAGTTGTTCTTGATCAGCTTTGCGCCTTCGGTCTTGACCAGGCCGTCGAGCACAGAGTTGATGGCCTCGACCTCCTTTTCCGGAGTGAGGATGAACGGGAAGTCGACATACTCGAGAACGTAGATGTGGTTGTGAAAACGCGACTCGAGCTTCACGGTCGTCAGGATCGCGGCGCCGGCGGCTACGGTGTCGCGCGTCTCTTTCGGCGGCGACGGGAACGAGACGCGCCACGAGTGATCCGGCGCATCATGGACCTGCCACGGCACTTCATGTAGCGGACGTAGTCGATGGTCCAGCGCGCCAGCGGGATGAGCGCCAGCGTGAGGATCACGCCGATGACTTTCGGCCACCTGCTGGGCCTCTTCTCTGTCGCCTCCTTCATCTTCCAGGCAGGCGGCGCGACGACAGGCAACGGCGCTGCGTCGAGATCGATGTCGAGCTCGAGCTCTCCGTTTTCATCGCGGCGCAGCACGTAGCCGACCGAGCCGATCATGAACGTGCGCTCGGTCTCCTGCGCTCCCATCGGACGCGCGGCCATGCGGCCGTCGACGCGAATCTGCGTGCGTCCGCTCTCGGGATCGGTCTCGACTGCGACGCGACGCTCGGCGCCGTCGACATCGACGGTCCACGACCTGGAAGTTGGGGATGCCTCGCTGGACATTCCTCGGCCCTCACTCTCTTGCTGAAACGGTGAACGCGACGAGCGTAGAATGCCCTCACTTCCCGGTCAATGAATAGATCCTCGAGGCGCATCGATGCTGCTCATTCCCATCGGGCGTGACGATGCCGAGATCCGGCGCCACGCCTGGGTCTCGTATGTGATTCTCGCGCTCAATGCGCTCGTGTTCGTGCTGACGGTCATCGCGACACGGCCGTCGGTCGCCGAGAGCTTCGAGAACGACTGGCGCGAGGCATATGTCTTCTACGTGCAGCATCCGTATCTGAAGCCGCCACCCGAGCTCGCGAAGCTGCTTCCGGAAGGCGCGACGTCGCAGATTCAGGCGCGCATTCGCGGATTGCCACTGCCGCCGCAGAACACCATCGCACGCGAGCAGAAGCAACTCGACGCGCTGGTCGCGGGCATCGTCGCCCGCGTCGACAGTCTGCCAAACCAGCGCTTCGGTTACACCCCGTCGGATCCGCGCGTCTTCAATCTTTTCACCTCCATGTTTCTCCACGCCGGACTCCTCCACCTCCTCGGCAACATGCTGTTCTTCTACCTCTCCGGACCGTTCATCGAGGACGTGTTCGGACGCCCGCTTTTCGCAGTGCTCTATTTCGGCGGAGGCATCGTCGCTGCGCTGACGTTTGCCGGACGCGATCCCGGCGGGACGGTTCCGCTCGTCGGCGCGTCGGGCGCGATCTCGGCGGTGATGGGCGCGTATCTGTTCCGCTTCTATCGCTCGAAGATCGAGCTGCTCTTCGTGCCGTTTCTCTGGCGGCCGATGATGCACTGGCGCTTCTTCGTGCCGGCGTTCGTGGTGTTGCCGCTGTGGTTCGGCGAGCAGCTTCTCGAGATGAGATCGGAGGAAGGCAGCGGTGTCGCGTTCTCGGCGCACGTCGGTGGATTCGTGTTCGGATTCATCTTCGCGGCGGTGCTGATGCTCGTGAAGTTCGAGCAGAAGGTCGTCGATCCGAAGGTGACGAAGCAGACGACGTGGGCAATGGACGATCGACTCGCGCGCGCAATCGCCGCACGTCAGCGTGGCGATGAAACGCTGGCGAAGAAAGAGCTCGCGGCCGTGCTGCGCGATGAGCCGCGCAACATCGATGCGCTGCGTACCGCGCTGAGCATCGCCGAGGCGGAGGAGGACTGGTCGACCGGCGACAGCATCGCGGCGCGGCTGCTCAACGCGTATGTCGATGAGAAGCATTTCGACACCGCGAAAGAGTTGATCGGCGACATCACGGCCGATCGCGAAGCGCGATTGCCGAAGTTCCTCGCGCGCGCCGCGGCATTCGTCGAGCGTACCGGCGATCGCGACTGGGCGCTCATGCTGTACGAGCGACTGTACGACGCAGATCCGGTGGGACCGGGCGCGGTGGGGACGCTCGTGAAGACGAGCGCGTTGTTGCGCGCGGCCGGCGATCCGTCGAAGGCGCGCGAGATGTTGCAGAAGGCGCGCGCGCATCCGGCGTGCAACGCGGAATGGGCGCACACGATCGAATCGAAGTTACAGGGAGTTTGAGTCCTGTCATCCCGAGTGGAACGAGGGACCTGGGTGGGCGGGGCGACAGACACGAGCTTCGCGCTCCGCCCGCACAGGTCCCTCGCTCCGCTCGGGATGACAGGTCGCGCCTACCTGGTGATCCAGCCGCCGCCCAAACACAGATCGTCCTGATAGAAGACGACGGCCTGTCCCGGCGCGACCGCGCGCAGTTTGTGCGCGAACGTCACTCGCGCGCGTCCATCTTCGAGCGGCGTCACGGTCGCGGCGACATCGGCCATGCGCGAGCGCACACGCGCCTGCACCTCGATCGGACCTGTCGGCGGCTCGCCTGAGATCCAGTGCACGCGCTCGGCCGACAGCTCGTCTTTCTCGAGCATCGACGCGGGACCGACGACCACGCGTTTCGTGAACGGATTCACGTCGATGACATATGTCCGCTCCGCGTTGCCGCCGATGTCGAGACCGCGGCGCTGACCGATCGTGAAGTGGTAGTAGCCGTCATGCGTACCGACGATGTTGCCGTCGACATCGACGATGTCTCCTGCACCCTCTCCGGCCTGCATCCCCGCTTCACGTTCGACGATCTTTCCGTAGCCGTCTTTCTGCGGAACGAAGCAGATCTCGTACGACTCCTTCTTGCGCGCGACGGAGAGTCCGGCCTCTTCGGCCACGTCGCGCACCTCCGGCTTCGTCATCTCCCCCAGCGGAAACAACGCCTCGGCAAGCTGCGACTGCGACAGCTCGAAGAGAAAGTACGACTGGTCCTTCGCGAGATCGAGCGCCTTGCGCAGCTCGAACTTGTCTCCGTTGCGCGTGATGCGCGCGTAGTGGCCGGTGGCGATTTTGTCCGCGCCGATGGCGAGCGCCTTCTGATGAAAGAGATCGAACTTCACGTGCGTGTTGCAGAGCACGCACGGACTCGGCGTCGAGCCGGAGAGATAGCCGGAGACGAACGGCTTCACGACCTTCTCGTGAAAATTCGCCTCGAGATTGAGCGTGAAGTGCGGGACTTCCAGTCGCCACGCCACGCGACGCGCGTCGGCGAGATCATCAATCGTGCAGCAGCCGCCGTAGGTTGTATCTGCACCTGCCGCAGAGGCGGCAAGGTTGTCGTACATCTGCATCGACAGCCCGATCACCTCATGGCCCTGGGCTTTGAGCAGGTATGCGGCAGTCGACGAGTCGACTCCGCCCGACATGGCGACGGCGATTTTCATGGCCCGCACTCCAGACGCCCCCACTTCGGGCATAATTCCCCCGCGGTGGTGGACGAGGCGCGCAGCTTCTCCGTTTTGGTCGTCGACGACGACCCGAGCATTCGCAAGATGGTCATTGCGGCGCTCAAACGCGATCCCCTCCCTTACATTTTTGCTGAGGCCGGCAACGGCCGCGACGCGCTGGAGCTGATGCGCGATCAGCTTCCTCCGGACGTGGTCGTGCTCGACCTGATGATGCCGCTGGTCTCGGGCTGGGACGTGCTGAAAGAGCGCGCCGGCGACGATGACCTGAAGAAGATCCCGGTCATCGTCGTCAGCGCGAATCGCGACCCCGAAGTCGCGATCGCGATGCAGGGCGGCATCTGCGCGTTCCTGCCGAAACCGTTCGACATCGGTGCGTTGAGCGCGCTGGTGCGCTCGTGCATCACTCCGCCGAGCGCCGTTCCAGTTCCTGAGCGTCCAGCACCGCAATCACCGCCATGTTGACGATGTCGTTGACGTCGACGCCGCGCTGGAGCACGTGCACCGGCTTCGAGATTCCCTGCAGGATCGGGCCGATGACTTCCGCGCCGCCGAGCCGCCACAACAGCTTGTAAGCCGCGTTCGCAGCGTCGAGGTTCGCGAACACCAGCACGTTCGCATCGCCCTTGATCGAGCTCCACGGATAGTCCTGTTCAGCGATCTCCGGCGTCACCGCGGTGTCGGCCTGCATCTCGCCTTCGACGATGAGATCGGGGCGGCGCTTCTGCAGGATCTGCACGGCGTCGCGGACCTTCGTCGTGACGTCGTGCTGCGTCGAGCCGAAGTTCGAGAACGAGACCATGGCGATGCGCGGCTCGAGATTGAAGCGCTTCGCCGTCTCCGCGGTCTGCTCCGCGATCTCGGCGAGTGTCTCGCTGTCGGGATCGATATTGACCGTCGTATCCGCGAGCACGATCGAGCGGTTCTTGAACATCAGCAGATACGCCCCGGAAACGTGCTTCACGCCAGGCCGCGTTTTCGCGATCTGCAGTGCAGGCTTCAGCGTGGCCGGGTAGTACGCGCGCAGGCCGGCGATGACGCCATCCGCATCGCCGGCGTCGAGCATCATCATCGCGTAGTAGTTGCGGCTGTTCAGGATGCGATGCGCGTCGGCCATGGTGATGCCGTGGCGATGCCGCATCTCGTGAAAACGCTCGACGTAACGGTCGTAATCGTGCGACTTGTTGATGTCGATGATGGTGATCTTCGACTCGTCGATGTTGTACTTGTTCAGCAGGTAGCGCACGTCCTCGTGATGCGTGAGCAGGATCGGGTGCGCGAGCTTCTCATCGATGAGGATCTTCGCCGCGCGGACGATCTTCTCCTGATCGCCTTCGGGGAACACGATCCGTTTCGGATTCTGCCGCGCGCGTCCGTAGAGCTCGTGCATCAGTCCGCGCGAACGGCCGAGCATGTTCTCGAGCTTGCGTCGATAGGCGTCGTAATCCTCGATCGGTTCCTGCGCGACGCCCGTTTCAGCAGCCGCGCGTGCAACCGCGACCGGCACGGTGAGCAGCACGCGATAGTCGAACGGCTTCGGGATCAGATACTCGCGGCCGAACGACATGCGGTCCTGACCGTACGCGCGCAGCACGGAATCCGGCACGTCCTGCTTCGCGAGATTCGCGAGCGCCTGCGACGCCGCGAGCTTCATCTCGTCGTTGATCGTCGTGGCGCGGCAATCGAGCGCGCCGCGGAAGATGAACGGAAATCCGAGCACGTTGTTGACCTGATTCGGATAGTCGCTGCGGCCGGTGGCCATGATGACGTCGGGACGCGCGGCGACTGCTTCTTCGTAACCAATCTCCGGAGTCGGATTCGCCATCGCGAACACGATCGGATCCGGCGCCATCGCCTTGATCATGTCCTGCGACACGATCCCGCCCGCGGAGAGTCCGATAAAGACGTCCGCGTCTTTGAACGCGTCGGACATCGTGCGGCGATCCGTCTCGGCCGCGAACTCTTCTTTGTAAGACGTCATGTCCGCGGAGCGGCCCTTCCAGATCACGCCGTGGCGATCGACGAGAAGGACGTTCTCTTTGCGCAGACCGAGCTTGATGTAGAGACGCAGACACGCCATCGCCGCGGCTCCTGCGCCGGAGATCACGATGCGGACATCTTCGATCTTTTTGTTCGCGACTTCGAGCGCGTTCACGAGCGCGGCCGCGGAGATGATCGCGGTGCCGTGCTGGTCATCGTGGAAAACCGGAATCTTCATCAACGCCTTGAGGCGTTCTTCGATCTCGAAGCACTCCGGCGCCGCGATGTCCTCGAGGTTGATGCCACCGAACGTCGGCTCGAGCAGCTTCACGCAGCGGATGAATTCTTCCGTGTCTTTGGTGTCGATCTCGATGTCGAAGACGTCGATGTCGGCGAAGCGCTTGAAGAGCACACCCTTGCCTTCCATGACCGGCTTGCCGGCGGCCGCGCCGATGTCGCCGAGGCCGAGGACGGCGGTGCCGTTGGTGATGACGGCGACGAGGTTGCCTTTCGCCGTGTACTTGTAGACGTCCGCTGGATTCGCGGCGATCTCGAGGCAGGGGATGGCGACGCCGGGCGTGTACGCGAGGGATAAGTCGCGTTGGGTGGCGGTGGGCTTGGACGGAACGACTTCGATCTTCCCGGGTCGTCCGCCGGAGTGATATTCGAGAGCTTCGTCGCGCTTGTTGTCCGGCATTCGCGGAGTCTATCGCGCTTGTCATCCCGAGCGGAGCGAGGGACCTGTGTGGGCGGGGCGACTGGCACGTTCGTCGCGCCCCGCCCGCACAGGTCCCTCGCTTACGCTCGGGATGACAGCATCAATTTTACGAAGCTCTGCGTTTGCGCGGCGCTTCCACGCGCGGCGCTTCGACGCGCTCGGGCGCGGCGCTGGCGCGGCTGCGGCGCCAGGCGATGACGAACGCCGGGACGACGGTCAGCGTCGTGATCGTACCGACCACGGTTCCGATGAACAGCAGCAGCGCGAAGTCATGAATGACTTCGCCGCCGAAGAAGATCAGCGACAACAGGATCAGCAGCACGCAGCCGCCGGTGAGGATCGTCCGCGACAGCGTCTGGTTCAGCGAGTGGTTGAGCACCGTCTCGAAGTCCTGATTGCGGCCCTTCTTCATGTTCTCGCGCACGCGGTCGTAGATGACGACCTTGTCGTTGATCGAGTAACCGATGATCATCAGGAAGGCCGCGACGGTGATCAACGAGAACTCCAGCTGCGCCATCACCAGGAACGCGAATGCGAACGCGGTATCGACGACGAGCGCGATGATCGCCGCGACGCCGAACGTGAGATCGAAGCGGATGGCGATGTAGAGACCCATCGCCAGCGTCGCCAGCACGATCGCCAGAATGGCCTGCTTCTGCAGCTGGCTTCCGACGGCGGGACCGACCGTTTCCTGGCTGAGCAGGTTGAAGCGACCCGGGAACGTCTGTGCGTTGAGCAGCGTCGCCGTCGCCGTGGTCACGCCCGGCGTCGACACGACTTCCTGCATGCTCCTGAAGAGACCGAGTTCCGTGCGGCGCTCGATAACTCTCGCGACGAGGTCGCGGTAGTAGTCGATCGCAGCGGGATTCGTGCCGCGCTTGTCGGGGTCGTTCTGCACGAGCAGAGCGCGAAGACGATCGCTGCCGTGGAAGTTCAGATCGAGCTTCGTGCCGGCATCCGGATTCATCTTCTTGTGCAGGTCGAGGACGATCGCGCCGGCGTAGTCACCTTCGCGGCCCTGTTCCGGAAGACGGATGAGAATCGAGTTCTCCTCCGGCTTGCCGTACTGCTGGATCGTGGCATCGCTCAGCGTGGAGCGCAGCTCGTCGACCGGCACCTTATCGGTGAAGCGCAGGATGATGCTCGCGCCACCCGAGAAGTCGATGCCGAGGTTCAGGCCGTTCACGAAGAGCAGCCCGATGCCGACGGCGATGAACGCCAGGAACAGCGCCGTAGCGCGCCAGCGCCATTTCAGGAAGTCGTATTTGGTATCGACAAAAATCTGCATGGGATTCTCCGGCTCAAATGCTGATTGCGGTCGCGTTGCGGTCGGCCCGTGCGTAGACGATCTGGAAGATCACCTTCGAGACGAAGAACGCGGTGAAGACGGATGCGGCAAGACCGATCAGCAGCGTGACGGCAAAGCCTTTCACAGGGCCCGTTCCGAACTGCATGAGGAACAGCGCCGCGATGATGGTCGTCATGTGCGTGTCGATGACCGTGCCGAACGCCAGGGTGAATCCGGACTCGATCGCCGCCTTCGCCGTCTTGCCGGCGCGCAGCTCCTCGCGGATGCGCTCGAAGACGAGCACGTTCGAGTCGACGGCCATGCCCAGCGTGAGAATGATGCCGGCGATGCCGGGCAGCGTCAGCGTGGCTCCGAAGTACGCCATCATCCCGAGGAGGATGATCAGGTTCAGCAGGAGCGCGACGATCGCGTTCACGCCGGCGCCCTTGTAGTAGACGAGGATGGCCACGACCAGCAGCGCGAAACCGATCAGCGAGGCCAGGACGCCCTGCCGGATCGAGTCGCGTCCGAGCGACGGGCCGACGGTGCGCTCTTCGAGCGTCGTCAGCGAAGCCGGCAGCGCACCGCTGCGCAGCACGAGCGCGAGGTCGGCGGCGGACTGCGGCGTGAAGCTGCCGCGAATCTGTCCTTCACCCGAGATCGGCTCGTCGATGGTCGGAGCGGACACGACGCGGTTGTCGAGGACGATCGCCAGACGGCGCTTGGTGTTCTGCGTGGTGAGCTGTTCGAACTTCGGCGCGCCTTCCGGCGTCAGCGTGAAGCCGATGACGGAGTCGCCGACCTGACCCTTCTGCACGCGCGCGTTCTTCAGATCGCGGCCGCTGACGGCCACGTTCTTGTTCACGGCGTAGAAGATGGTTCCGGTGGCGCGACCGAAGTCGTCCGTGTCGGAGCCGGAGAGGATGTCGACTTCGCTGCGCAGATTCGCCGGCAGCGAATCGAAGACCTGCTGCGCCGTGCCGCCGGTGTTGCCTTCGACGATGCGGAACTGCAGCTGGGCGGTGGTCTTGATGATGTCTTTGACGCGCGCCGGATCGTCCACACCCGGCAGCTGGATCACGATGCGATCCTCACCCTCGGGCACGATGATCGGTTCGGTGACGCCGAGGGCGTTCACGCGGCGGTCGATCGCTTCGACGGCCTGCGAGACCGTGTCGCGCGACAGGTCGGTCACCACCTGCGACTTCATCGTGTAGCGCAGGTCGTTACCGACGCGCGACACTTCGAAGGACGGCAGGAAGTCGCGTCCGATGCGCTCGTACTCGGCCGTGCTCACGCCCGCGGGCGGAGTGGCGAGGAAGGCGGTGTCGCTCACGCGGCGCGTTGCCGGGATCGGCACGCTCGCGGTGCTGGCCTGCTGCCGCAGCGAGTTCATGGCCTGATCGACCTCCAGGCGCAGCGCCTCATGGACGTTCACACGCATCTTCAGATGCATGCCGCCCTTGAGATCGAGGCCGCGTCGGATCGGCTCCGGATTGTTTTTCGTCGGAATGATCGCAGCCGTGAAGATCACCAGCACGGCCAGGATCAGCACGACTTTCCACATGATGTTTCTGCTCAAGGTTTCCTCCGGGAGGCGCTCGGAATCAGGACTCGGATTCCCCGGACTCGATGCCGGAGATCGCGGAGCGCGCTACCTTTACTTTCACGTTTTCGGCGATTTTCAGGTAGACGGCGTCGGGCTCAACACCCTGGACCGTTCCGTAAATCCCACCAGTTGTAAGTACCCGATCGCCCTTTTTGAGCGAACTGAGCATTTCCTGCGTCTTCTTGCGCTGCTTGTTCGCAGGCGCGATGACGAGGAAGTAGAAGACCAGACCGATCGCAACGATCGGCAGGAACTGAAAGAGCGCGCCACTGACGCCGCCCGAAGCTTGAAGCAGAGCTATCGCATTCATTTGGTGAGTTCTCTTTTTCCCGGTCCCGCGAGCTACGATTCCTTCTCGCCGCTCGCGACCCGTGACAGGAATGCTTCGCGGAAAGACCCGAACGAATTGGACGCGATAGCCTGCCGGATCGCCCGCATCAAGTCAAGGTAGAACGAGATGTTGTGGATTGTGTTGTAAACCGAGGCGGCGATCTCATCACTGACAAACAGGTGCCGCAGATAGGCGCGCGAGACCGTCGTGCAGGTCGTGCAACGGCACTCCGGATCGAGCGGCCGCTCGTCCGCGGCGTACTTGGCATTCTTGATGTGAATCTTGCCGAAGCTCGTGAAGAGCGAGCCGTTCCGCGCGTTGCGCGTGGGCATCACGCAATCGAACATGTCGATGCCGGCAGCGACGCCATTGACGAGATCCTCGGGAGTTCCGACGCCCATCAGGTAACGCGGTTTGTCCGCGGGCAGCAGCGGCGCGGTGAAGTCGACGACGCTGAACATCTCTTCCTTCGGCTCGCCGACGGAGACGCCGCCAATCGCGACGCCGTCGAAATCCATCGAGGCGATCTCCTCGACGCTGCGCTTGCGCAGATCGAGATGAATCCCGCCCTGCACGATGCCAAACAACGCAGAGGCGCCCGTTCTGGCCTCGAGCGAGCGCTTCGCCCAGCGGTGCGTGAGCTGCATCGACTTCTCGACCTCGGCGTGTGAGATTCCGTACGCGGGACACTCGTCGAACGCCATGGCGATGTCGACGCCCATGCGCGTTTGAATCTCGACCGCACGCTCCGGACTGAGAAAGTGCGCGGACCCGTCGATGTGGCTGCGGAACTCCACACCCTCTTCGCGGATCTTGCGGATCGACGCGAGCGAGAAGAGCTGGAAACCGCCGGAATCGCTCAATACCGCGCGATCCCATCCCATGAACTTGTGGACGCCGCCCAGCTTCTCGAGCAGATCGACGCCCGGGCGCAGCATGAGGTGATAGGTGTTGTTGAGGATGATGCTCGGATCGATCCGCTTGAGCTGATCGGTCGTCAATCCCTTCACGGACGCGCGCGTGCCGACCGGCATGAACACGGGTGTTTCGATCACGCCATGACGCGTGACGACTTCGCCCAGACGAGCCGCGCCGTCGGTGTGTTTGAGTGTGAAGGAAATGCGGGACACTACTGAATTTTCATCGTCTCGACGCGCACCGTTTTCGGCAGCGTCAGCGCGAACTTGCCGGGCGGGACGGTTTCATTGATCCGGAGATTCGTGAACTCGTAGCGGGTGATGTCGCCATCGCCTTCGACGTATTCGATCTTCGAGGTGAGGTACGTCGTCTTGTCGATCCAGAGCTTGATGCGCTGGACGCGTTTCGAGACGGCGCGATTCTTCGGCGTGAGGTCGAGCACAAAGACGGATTTCGATTTGGAGTCGGTGAACGTGAAATCGAAATAGCGCGCCAGCTCATCGATCGCGCCGGTCGCACCCATGTATTTGAAGATGCGGTCTTCGAAGCGCTTCACGTCGATCCGCTCGGCCTTGTTGAGCTCCGGGTAGTACGTGGTCAGGAAGCCGCCCGCGATGACCATCTGCACGCGCTTCGGCGTGTTGTAAACCCAGAGGACGTTGCTCGGACGCGAATAGGTGAAGGTGCCGGTCGATACTTCCGGCTTCGACATCAGAGCGAGCGCTTTCTCCTGGCGAAAATCCGCCTGCAGCGTGGCGGTTTTCTTCTGCTGTTCCTGCACCTGCTTGATGACATGAGCGAGCGTCACGGGAGACGCCGCGCGGAGCGGCGTGGCTGCGACGAGCGCGCCCACGAGCACGATACTGGACACGACAGAGAGTTTTCGCGAGGACATGGGCCGGTCAACCGCTCCGGATCGACGGAAAATTTCCCGTGTATACTCAGGCAACCGTTGAGGTTATTTATGAAAAGACTGCTGATTACGCTGGCGCTCGCAACGATCGCTCTTCCGTCCTTCGCAGCCATTCAATACGAGTTCATGCTCAAGAACACGTCCGACGACGCCGCAAAAGGCTCGTCCGATCTCACGGCACGCGCAACCATCGACGGCTTCCGCTCGCGCGTCGAGTTCCTCTCGGGATCTCTCTATCCGCCGAACACTTACGTCCTCTCCACCGATTCGAGCGGCCGCCTCTATTTCGTCGATCCCGCCAAACAGTGGT
>DASYLL010000096.1:0-14136 GCA_036009605.1 Thermoanaerobaculia bacterium
ACAGTGATGTGCTCGACCACGAAATCTGACGCGGCAATCCGTCTTTCGTGCGCAGACGATTCTCGAAGGTCGATGCGCCAACGCCCGAACGCCAGCGAATGAATTCGGCACGCGTCTCTTCCTGTTCTTCGGCGAACAGCAGCACGTCCCAGGATTTGCCCATGATCTCTCCGGCGGAGTAGCCGGACGCAATCTCGCACGCGCGATTGAACCGAAGGATCCGCCCCTCGGTATCGAGAACGATCACGAGGCTGCCCGCGACTTCGAGGACCTTCGACACGAAATCGCGCTCGCGCGCCAATCCGCGCTGCGCGATGTTTTGCACCGTCACATCACGGTTGATGCTCAGGATGGCGTCGCTGCCCTGGTAGTGCGTGATCGCCGCGGCAATCTCCAGCTCGATGATCGTTCCGTCTTTTCGGCGTTGCTGCGTCGAGAACAGATGGCGTCCCTCGCGCCCCAGTGTTTCGAAAATCCGGCTCTTGCCCTCGGCGATGTCGACGGAGAACGTTTCCATCGACAGGCCGATCAGTTCGCGATGGTTCATTCCATACAACTCGCCCGCGCGGCGGTTGGCCGCGAGCACGACCTCGGTGACGGGATCGAGCACGAGAATGGCGTCGTGGGCATACTCGAACAGGCGCCGGTGGTCGTCCTCCGAGGTGCGCAGCAGATCGGTCCACGCGACGCGCTCGCTGACGTCGCGAATGATGCCGGTGAAGAACGGAGCGTGGCCGTCGTTCCATGCAGAGAGCGACAGCTCGATCGGAAAGATGGTGCCGTCGCTGCGCAGCGCGCGCATCGCCAGAGTCTTTCCGAGAATCCGTTCGTGCGCGGCCCGATACTCTTCCGAAATGATCATCGTCAGCGGCTTGCCAACGGCGTCCGCGGAGCGATAGCCGAACATGATTTCGGCGGACGCGTTCCAGAACACGATCGCATTGGAACTGTCGATGCAGATCACCGCGTCGGGTGACGACTCTGCAATGGCGCGGAATGGATCGCCGGGTGGGCGAGAGAAGGGCATGGCGCGGTCTACGACCGCAACAGCGTTCGCGCGATCTCCGCAATCTCCATCATCGCCTTCGGTTTGTGCAAGAACGCATCCGCACCGCGGTTGTACGACTCGCGCTCGATCTCCGGTGTTCCGAATGCACTCAACAGAATCACGCGCGTGTGCGCGGAGCGATCGTGTACCTCGGAAACGATCTGTAAACCTTCCACTCCGCCGACGCCGGTGAGGCGCAGGTCGGCGATGACGAGGTCGTAGCGATTCGCTGCGAGCAGCGCCTGAGCTTCCTCGAGCTCGTTCGCGGAATCGACGGCATAGCCGAGGCGCTCGAAATAGCGGCCCATCGCCAGGACGATCAACTCTTCATCATCGACGATGAGAATGCGCTCCGTGACGTTTTCTGGTGGCGCGATCTGGGTAAGCGGACAGAACGGCCGCTCCTCCTTCGTCAACGTTGCTTGCAGCCACGATGCCACCGTACTCAACTACGTCGCTCACGATACGTCGGCAACCGAACGAGCAGGACCGCTCCTCCCTCGGCCGCATTGCTCGCCGTCACAGTCCCACCGTGCTCATCCACGATGCGCTGCACGATCGAAAGTCCCAGTCCCGTGCCACCGCGACGTCGCGTGTAGAACGGCTGGAAGACGCGCGAAAGCTCGCTCGGTGCGAAGCCCGCACCCTGATCGCGCACGGCGATCGAGAGATGGTCGCCCTCGCGGTTCGCGAGGATGATCACGCGATCGTTTCCGTGGGAATGCTGCACTGCGTTCGCGATCAGATTCTCGAACACGAGCACGAGACGCGACGCATCCATGAGCACGATGTCGCTCACGCTGATCTCGGCGTCGAGCGTCACGTTCGCTTCGCGCGCGAGCGGCAGCGATGCATCGATCGCCTGCGACAGAACCTCGCCGAGATCGCCCGGCTTCATGTCGGTGCTCCACGTCTTTCCGTATGCGAGCAGGTTCTCGGTGAGGCTCAGCAAACGCGCGATCCACTTGCGCAACGCGGCCGTCATCTCGAGCGAGTCCGCGCGATCGGCGATCTGTTCATCGAGCAGATCGAGTGTCAGCGACATTCCGAAGAGCGGGTTCTTGACCTCGTGCGCGACGCCGGCCACGAGCTCGCCGAGCGCCGCGAGCTGTTCGCCGCGCCGCACGGATTCCTGCAGCCGCACGATCTCCGTCGTGTCGCGCATGGCAATGACGATGCGATCGTCATTGCCCGCGGCGAGCGGACTCGCGGTGACGTCCCAGTTCGTGTCGCCCGCAACGATCTGCGCGGTGCAGGTCATCGCGCTCTCGTGTACCGCGGTGGTGATGTCGCGCAGCGTCGTCCATGGCTCGCCTTCGCCGAGGGAAAGGAGCGGACGGGCGAGGACATCTTCGTAGGCGCGGCCGGTGAGTTGTTGTGCCGTGCGATTGAGTCGCGCGATACGAGCGTCGTTCGTGACGAGCAGGATCGGCATGCGGATCGAGTCGACGGTCAGCAGCCACTCCGCGCCTTTCGTCGCGATCTGTTCGAGCAGCTGACGCCGCTCGATGAGTCGGGCCAGCGCGGCGCCGGTGCGCGCGAGCATGCGCCGCGATGGCTCGTTGAGCGGACGGATCGAATGCGTGAAGAGCTCAAGCACGCCGGTCACGCGATCGGCGTCGACGAGCGGCGCCGCAACGACGGAGTGCAGACCCGCCATGGCTGCGAGCTCGGCACGACCGATTGTGCTTTCGTCGAGCATGTCCGCGACCCAGATGACGTCGCGCGTTGCCCACGCGCGGCCGGGCGTCCCTTCGCCGAGCTCGAATCGGAGATCGCCGAGGCGCGGTGCGAGTTTGTTGCGGAGGTCGTCGGAAGAAAACCACATCGCCTCGGCGCGCAGCGCGCGGTGATCGACACGCCAGAGCGTGGCCGCGTCCCAGCGATCGGTGGCGCAGAGGTATTCGAGCGCTTTCGTGATGACGTCGCGCAGTGGGTCGTTCGATGAGAAGAGATGCATGAGCGCGAGCTCGATGGCGCGCTCGGTGCCATCGCTTTCCGTTGCGACTTCGTGTGCGGTGAAGGCGACGCCGCCCGTTTCGACGGGACGGGCGTGGATGGCGAACATGCGGTCGACGCCGCCTGCGAGGAGGCGAATGTTCGCCATGATCGAGCGTCCCTGCAGCGCGCGGCGTTGCAGTTCGTCGAGCTGCGGGTCGCCGCCGTCCGCGAGCTCACCCTGCCATCGCTGGAACGCGGAGTTGTACGCGAGCGTGGTGCCGGTCGCGTCGATCACCCAGAGCGGATCGGGAGACAGATCGACCAGAGCATCGAGCATCGCGCGATGCACGAGCTGCGGCATGGATGTGGGGGCGTTCATGTCGCGTGCCCTTTGCTACCTCTGCGGAGGCATTCTGATGGCTTTTGCGTTTGCGCCTGTGTCCGGCGTCACGCAACGCGCGAAAACGAACACAGCTTTTACTCGCTCGTCACTCGTCCGCCGTGCGCACGAGCGCGCTCCAGTCGCCATCGCGGTCGCGCGTCACCTCGACCTGCCACGGCTGGCAGCACACCGGGCAATCCTGGACGTACGACTGTCGCGAAGCGTCGCTTTCATCGACGTCGAGCTCCGCGGATTCCCCGCAATACGGACACGACACAGCTACGAACTCGGTCACGAGCGCCATCCTACCTCTGCCGCCATCCGTCCGTTGGAACGGGAAGCGCATGTACCGCCGAACGTTCCCAAATTGGGCAAGGAGGATCTGCAATGCGCCATTTCCAGGGGATCGCTGCTTTCGTCGTTCTGGTCATCGCCGCCGTTTTCGCTCCAGCCATCCACGGGCAAACGCTCGGCGCTGTACTGACCGGTGCCTCGGAAGTGCCACCGAATTCGAGCGCAGGATTCGGAAACGCTACCGTGACGTTCGATGCCACGCGCGAGAACATCGACGTCACGATCACCACGACCGGCCTCGCCAGTGTGATCAACAATTTCCACATTCATGAGGCGCCGCCCGGAGTCAACGGACCGGTGGTCGTGAACCTCATCGGACTCGGGGGCACGTTCGTCAATGGCACGATGACCGGGACGTTTCCGATTGCAGCCGACGTCGCACAGCGGATGCTGCAGAATCCCGCGAATTTCTACGTGAATGTCCACACGGTGGCGCTGCCCGGCGGCGCCGTGCGCGGCGCGCTCGCGTATGTGAGCGGCGGATCGGTCACGTATGCAGTCGAATTACGGCCCGGACGCGAAGTACCGCCGGCGAACAGTGCAGCGTTCGGCAGCGCGTTCGTGACGCTCGACCCGGTCAACAATACGATTGCGTGGGAAGCGCACGCGTCGGGAATCGCCAGTCCGACGATGGCGCACATTCATCGCGGACCGGCCGGCGTCAATGGGCCGGTGATCATCAATTTCGCGACGTCGCCCGCGGAGATCGCCGGCGGCCGCACGAGCGGAGCGGGTCCGATCAGTGAGGTCAATACCGGAAACCTGACTCCCGCGGATCTGACTGCGCTTTCGAGCGCGAGCACTGCGAACGGCTACTACGTGAATATTCATTCGACTGCATTTCCCAGTGGGGAAGTGCGCGGGCAACTCGTGCCGGCGAATGAGTACGACATTGCGATCGCGGGTCGCGTCACGAATGGTCTTGGTCAGACCTACGTGACGGACGTGCGCGTTTTCAATCCCTCTTATGGAGACGAGGTGACGGCGTTGCTCGAATACTTCCGGGCCGATGCTTCGCATACGACGGCCCAGACTTCGCTCGTCGTGAATATCAGGCCGCGCGCGACCGTCGTTCTCGATGACATTGCAGGACCGTCGCGCTTCAATGTAACGGGGACGACCGGTGCGATCCGCGTCTCGAGCGCCACGCCTCTTGCCATTACTTCGCGTGTCTATGTCGACTTGCGCTCCGATCAGAAGGGAACGTTCGGGCAAACGGTGCCGGCGTATCCGCGAGCAAGTGCTTTGAGACGCGGCGTGATGCCGCATCTGTCGAATCGCGCGGACCGGGAATCGGGATTCCGCACGAACATCGGATTCTTCAATCCGAACACGACCGAGGTTTCGTTGCGACTGGAATTGCGCGACAGTTCGGGTCAACTCGTGGAGCAGAATACGCTCACGCTCTCAGCGTTGTCGCAGCAGCAGCATGCCATCGGCACGTATTTCACGACCGATCTTTCCGCGGCCAGCAACTTGACATTGAGCTTCGACGCCAGCTCGCCGGTCTTCGGCTATGCAGCAGTTAACGACAATGTTTCAGGAGATTCGGTGTTCGTTCCCGCGCAGCCCGATAGTGGGGTCGGCGCCAGTCAGTAGCGCCGTTATGATGCCCGGCCATGAACGTGCCGAAGGCTCTTGGAGTTGCTCTTCTCGCAGTGAGCGTCCTCGCGTGCAGCACGACTCGTAATGCGCGCGAGGACGAAGCCGCGGTTCTGCAAGTCACGCACGACGCGTGTCGCGCCTATCTCGAAGGCGACACGCGCCGGATGCGTGAGCTTCTGACCGAAGACTTCACGCTCACCGATCCCGACGGCGTGATCACGACGCGCGCCGACGACATTGCCATCGCCGAAAAGGGCTCCATCCGCTACGAGGTCTTCGAGAACTACGACATGACCGTGCGGCTCTACGGCGAGTCCGCTGTCGTGACGGGAAAAACGCGCGTCAAAGGCGTGGCCGGGACGGCGCAATTCTCGAAGGTGTTTCAGTTCACGGATACGCTCGTACGACGGGACGGGCGGTGGTGGTTCGCTGCGAGTCATATTTCGCCGTTGGCGTCAAACTGAGAGAATCTCGCGCTCCGTGAGTTTTGCGCCGCGGCGGATGAGGGGAGCGCTCTCTCGCCGCTGACACCAGCGCCACGTCAGATCAGATCGACACCAGCGCAGGCCGATTCGCCGGCGCAACTCAGAAGGCGTGTCAGAATGGCAGACGTGAATCAGCAGGTGAGGGCGCCTGCGCTTGCCGAGGCGCTTCTTGCCTGTGGCAACGATGAGATTGCCCAGCGCATCCTTGCGAAAACGGCGCATGTGCCGGAGACGAATAATTCACACGCGGCGTACCAAGAGCGATATGACAAAGATCAATCTGATCGTACTCCTTGCTTTCGTCGCCGCTGTTGCAGGCTCCCAGCCGACGGAAGCGGCCCGGCGGCGGGCAGTTGGAAAGCCACTGGTATCGCAAGGAGTCGTTCCGTGCCGGACGGACATCTGTGACACCACGCAGCCCCATGCGTGTATCGAAGTCGAAAACGCGGAGACGGCGTGGCGTACCTGTATCTCGAACCAGGGGCGTCACGGCCTGGTGATCGGCCCCACGGACTTGCGCCGCACGCCGACCAGCGACTGGATCCGGATCCTGCGCGAGGCAGGCGTGGCGGAAATTTTCGTTCCCTATCACCAACTGCCACTGCGTCTCTATGATCACGAGGTCACGTCCACGCAATCGATGCGCGAGGTGACGCAGGCCGACGCGGGATCGAACGGAAGCGTTCTTGCTCTGTCGGGTCAGCAGGTACCGCAGGTCGTTGCCGAAACCAACGACCGTGGGATCGCCTGGCTCTGCAAAGAAGGGCGAAGCATCAGCCGCAGGGGACGGGAGCTCGTACTCTGGGGCGTACAGGACGCTGGAAACTACGACTACATCATCGAATACCGGCTTCGCGATGATGGCAGTATTGGATTTCGTCTCGGGGCCACTGGATACAACAATCCGTTCGCTCCGCCACAGAGCACAACCGAAGCGCACATGCATAACGTGCTTTGGCGAATCGACATCGATTTGAATGGGCCCGACGGCGACACGGCGGTGCAGATGAAGCACAGCGAGGCCACGGATCCTGCACAGGTGTCAATCGACAGTGAGGAGCCGTTCAATCGTGGAGACGAGGGTGCCGTCGTGTGGGATCCTTACGCGTTCCATACGATCGGAGTCGTCGATACGAGTGTGAACGTTCACGGGAATGAGATCGGCTACACCATGCAGATCGCAGCCAACGGATTGGCGCGTCATAACGGCGAATCCGCCGGCGGAACGCGTAAAGAGAAGTTCACGCAATACGACTTCGCTGCAACTCGCTACAAACAGTCCGAGCGTGATGCGTTTTTTGACGTTCCCCGCACGAAATATCTCCAGCCGGATGAATACCTGCTTGGCGAAGGCCTGCCCGGATGGGGAGTGGCAGACCGGGAGTCGATCGAGGAAACGGATATCGTTCTATGGTATCGGTCGTCCGCGCACCACGAACCGCACGACGAAGATCACGCCCGAGACGGGTTGTCGGGACTCATGACCGGCATCACAAACGTTCACTGGCAGGGAGTGAATCTCGAGCCGCACAATCTGTTCGATTACAACCCGCTGGGCGGGCCGGACCGCGAGCAGTGTCAATAAGCCTGGAGCCTGCGGTCCCGACTCCGGCCGTGTCGATCGTTCTGCCAACCGTGCATCCATGGCCCGCGGTCGCCGCAGCGGTCGACGCGCTGCTCAATCAGGAGACGGACTGCGTTTTCGAGATTCTGCTCCTGGACGGCAGCGGCGCCGCTCTGTCGGAGTCTCCCGATCCCAGAGTGCGTTGGCTCGAGTTTCCCGGTAGCGACTCGTTTGCGTTACGCGCCGCCGGTATCGCAGCTGCGCGTGGACGGATCGTGGCGATCACGGAGGATCACTGCATTACACCTCCGACGTGGGTCGGTACGATCGTTGCCGCGCATGAGGCAGAGCAGACCCTGGTGTTGGTCGGCGCAACAATGAACCACCCGGATTCCGCGGCCACCGCGATCGATCGGGCCAATTTCCTTCTGACGTTTGCGGGTCAAACGAGAAGTCGGCTTCGGATCAATCGGCAGCGATTGCCGGTACCCACGAATATCTCCTTCAAACGGGAAGCGGTTCGCGACGGCGTGCTGCCGCCCGGCACATTCGAGTACGCGTGGTTGGCGCAAATGCGCGAGAGCGGCGCGCTGGGCGTCGCGAATACTGTCGTTCTGCAGCATCGGCAATGCTGGGGAAGTGCTGCGCCGTCGGTGCATTGGGCGAGTGGACGATCCTACGGCGCGACGGTTCGGGAATGGCCGTGGAAAGACAGAGTCGCGTGGTGGCTGAGAGTGCCGCTATTGCCATTCAGGATCGGCGCGTTCGTTCTGCCCGATCTGCTGGACGGCGCAGGCGGTGTGCCCGCGACGCCTGCGGATCTCTTCTCTGTTGGATTACTGATCGCAGCAAATGTCTGTGGCCAGGTGCATGGTGCAATTTGCGGAGCCGGTGCCAGCCGGAAACGGCTGTAGTACATTCTCGATGGGACACCCGTTTTCGTCGGCACGCGGGGTCCCAACCGAAATTCGCAGGTCTATGTAGACCGTGAAATGCGCGGTACGTTTCATTGAGAACGCGACGAACGAAAGCGCGGATGCGGTTTTCGTAGTCACCGATAACAAAGTCGCGGGTGGGCGACTGTCGGACAAAGCGCGCGAGGCATTGAGTCGTTTTCGCGCACAGTGATCTCACACGCGTCTTCGCACGCGCGGCGCCGGCCAATCGCGAGGTGTTGCGAGCGCGCACGCGAAGCCGGAGTGCGTGGGCAAGTCGCGCAGCGCGTAGTCGTCGATGAAACAGAGCGGCTCTTTGCCGAGGGAGATGGTGAACGACTCGGGGGCGCGCGAGAAACCGGTGCCGAGGAGTTTCAGATAGGCCTCCTTCCGCGTCCAGCCGCGGAAAAATGCGGCGACCTGCGCGTCACCCGTCATCGTTGCGAGCTCCGCCTGTTCCTCGGCAGAGAACGCGGTGTTCGCCAGGGCCACGACGTCTCGTTCAGCATCGATCGATTCCACGTCGATGCCGATCGGCTGCTCGCGCGTGAGTGCAATCGCGGCGACGTTGGCGGAATGCGAGACATTGAAATGCATCCCGTCGAGCTCCGGCTTGCCGTGCGCGCCGTAGCGAAATTCGAGTGATGCGGCATCGCGCACGAGGGCTTCGGCGAGGAGCTCGCGGAGCCACGTGCGGCAGCGGATGAAACGCTCGCGGTGATGCTCGAAACGGAACCGCTCCGCGCGCTCGATCTCGTCGCGCGAGAGAATTTCTCGCCGCGAAGGCAGTGCGTCGAGATCCGCCATCCATACGTCGACGTGCACGGAATGCAGTGTGGCAGACTCTTTCGCCTCTGGCTTCCGAATGCTCCCGTCGAGACCAGTGCGAGCACGCGCCTGTTCTGCCTGCCGCACGCGGGCGGACGCGGCGCGACGTTCAGATCGAGAGCGTGGACCGGGCGTTATCATGACGCCATGCGCAGACTGATTCTCCTCACGTGTGTCGTCGTGTTGTTGTCGTGCGCCGCGTCGCTCGAGGCGCAACAGGTGCTGTGCGAATCGATCGGCGGGACGTATCGCGAATGCCGCGTCGGCACGAGCGGCACGATCCGCCTCGTGATGGAAATGAGCGAACGGTCCTGCTTCGAAGGCACGACCTGGGGCACGTCGACGGCCGGTGTCGTGTGGGTGAATCGCGGGTGTCGCGCGACGTTTGCCATCGCCGGTCCTGCCGTGGCGTACCCGCGCAAAGGTCGCGTCGTCTGCGAATCGCAGAAGGGCGAGCGGCACATCTGCGCGGCCGATACGCACCGAGGGGTGACACTCACGCGCCAGCTCAGTCAGACGAAATGCGTGCAGGGCGAGAACTGGGGCTTCGACGACGAGCGCGAGCTGGTCTGGGTCGATCACGGTTGCCGCGCCGAATTCATCATGGGCAGCAATACCGCACCGAAGGCCGCGCCGGCAGTGCTCGATGCGAGCGTTGTCTGCGAATCCAGCGACAACAAACGCAAGAGCTGCAAAGCCGACACGAGCGCGGGCGTGCAGATTGTCAAACATCTCAGCGATAGTCCGTGCGGCTTCGATCGCGAGTGGGGCTACGACGCGAACGGCATCTGGGTCACCAAAGGCTGCCGTGCGGAATTCGTCGTGCGCGGTAAACAGAAACCGATGGCGCGCGCAGTGACATGCGAGTCCATTGACAATGCGCGCAGTCATTGCGAGGCGGAAACGCAATTCGGCGTCGCCATCGTGCGGCAGATCGGCGAACGCGACTGCATCCTCGGCAGCTCCTGGGGCTTCGACGAGAGCAGTGTATGGGTCGCGGAAGGTTGCCACGCGCAATTCGCCCTGGGCGGATATCGACTGCCATCGAGTGCAGTGCCGGAAAGCGCGGAACGCATCGTGTGCGAGTCGCTCGATGGCGGACGCAGGCAATGTCCCGCCGATACGGCACGCGGTGTCGGGCTGATCCAACAGACCAGTGACGCCGATTGCGTACTCAACCGTTCGTGGGGATACGACCGCAACGGCATCTGGGTGACGAATGGTTGCCGCGCGGAGTTCGCAGTGGCGCGGTGAATGAATGGGAATCGGTGCATGAGCAAACCGAAACCGATTCCCGATGGCTATGAAACGACGACTCCGTATCTGACCGTCCCTGACGGAAACGCCGCGATCGAGTTCTACAAGAAGGCATTCGACGCGAAAGAAGTGATTCGCATGCCCGGTCCGGACGGCAAGGGCGTCGGTCACGCCGATCTCCTGCTGTTCGATCGCCTGCACATCATGTTGTCCGACGAATATCCCGACATGGGCCACCGCAGTCCCCGTACCCTCGGCGGCACGCCGGTTCTGCTGCACATCTATGTCGAAGACGTCGATAAGACCGTCGATCGCGCGGTGGCAGCGGGCGCCAAACTCGTGCGTCCTGTCGAGGATCAGTTCTATGGCGATCGCGCCGGCGGAATTGAGGATCCGTCCGGCCATCACTGGTTCTTCGCAACGCAGAAAGAAATCATCCCGCAGGGCGAGATGGAAAAGCGCGCGGCCGAGCACGCGAACAAGAAGTCATGAAGGTCGAAGGCTTCGACATTCTCGTCAACGGCGGCGCGCCGGAAGCGCGCGCGATCGCCGATGTCTTTCTCGGCGGTATGTGGCGCGTCGAGGCAGGCATCGGCGACGCGCGGCAATACGACGTCATGGCCCCTGAAGCCTCGTCGATGCAAATCGGCGAGGCATGGGAACTGGCGCGCAAGATGGTCGAGGATCCGCGTGTGTTGCGTGCCGAACCACTGGTCGCGATCGATGAGTGGCGATGGGGTGTCGCACGACGCGAGATCGAAGCCGACACCGCGAAAGACGCGGTGCTCATCACGGTCGTGCGCGGCGGCCCGCTCGATGGCGAGTCGTTGCGCCAGGCGATCCGGCGTGCGGTGGCGAAGGGAATCATCATCATCGCCATCGCGCGCGATCGCTGGCCGTTCCTCGTCTATCCCGCGAAGTATGTGGAAGTAATGGCGGCAGACGATGTGAAGGCGATGACCGAGGCGGCGACGCAGTGGCTGGTACGGCACGATCGCGCGAGCCTCCTCGAGCGTTACGGTCCCGGCAATCTCGCGGCGGTATTTCGCACGATTGTGATGAATCCGGAAAACGAACTACTACCGGATCCCGAACTGTTTCGCGCGGGGTCCAACGAAGCGGCGGTCGTCCAAAAGAGCCACTTTGCCGACATCGCCGAATATTTTCCTGACACGTCACCCGAGCGCGTGCACGCCGCACTCGTTCAGTTGCTCAATACGACGGACGCGCAACTCGACTCGGAGCTCGAGCAGTTCGGGAGTGAGCTGAAGACGCACATTGCGACGGATTCGAAGTTTCGCGAGGAACTGATCCGCGACGCTTCGATTCCGGAGAACACGATGCAAAAGCTGTCGCGCAGTCTTCTGGCGAAGATGCGTGGCAGTCCTGTGCAGCAGCGTTAGGACTCACTTCTTCGTCGCGGGCGTCAATCGCAGCAGCTCGCCATCATCACCATCCACGAGCAACAACACCGCGCCATCCGGCGACTGAATCACGTCGCGGATGCGTTTGTTCATATTGATCCGCTCTTCATCGACGACCTTGCTGCCCTGCAGCTTTACGCGAATCACGGCTTTCGACGAAAGGCCGCCCATCAGGATCTGGCCGCGCCAGGAAGGAAACAGTGTGCCGGTGTAGAAGATCATGCCGGATGGCGAGATCACGGGATTCCATGTGTAGAGCGGCGCCTCGAATTCGGGACGCGTTGGATGATCGGGGATCGGGCTCTTGTCGTAGTTGTCGCCGTTGCTCACGATCGGCCAGCCGTAGTTCTTTCCTTTCGCGATGAGGTTGAGCTCATCGCCGCCGAGCGGGCCCATTTCGTTGATCCAGAGTTGCTTCGACATCGGGTGAATCGCCGCGCCGAGTGGATTGCGATGGCCGAGCGTCCACACATCGTCGCGCGGGCCTTTGCGTCCAACGAACGGGTTGTCGCTCGGGATCGTGCCGTCGGGATTGATGCGAATGATTTTGCCGAGGTTGGTGCTGAGGTCCTGGGCGGGATCGAAGCGCATGCGCTCGCCGGAGGTGATGAACAGCTTGCCGTCGGGCGCGAAGACGAGTCGGCCGCCGAAGTGTCCGCGTCCGATGGTCTTCGGGACTTGGCGCCAGATCACCTTCACGCTCTGCAGTGCATTGCCGACGAGCTTTCCGTGCGCGACCGCGCCGCCTTTGAGCGTGTTGTCGGCCGGCCCTTCCGGTGGTCCGAAGCGTGGATCGCCGGGATCCTTCGCGTCCTTCGGCTGTTGTGCGGCGGCTTCCGCGTAATAGATGTAGACCAGTCCATTGCGCGCGAAGTCGGGATGGATCTCGACGTCGAGCAGGCCGCCCTGTTCGAGATAGGCGACTTTCGGCACGCCGCCGACCGGCTCCGACAGTTTGCCGTTCGCGTAGATGCGCAGTCGTCCGGGCTTCTCGCTGATGAGCAGACGACCGTCGGGGAGATAGGTCATGCCCCACGGGTTGTCGAGCTTTGCGAGGCTCTCGACGCGCACGCTCCCGGCTTCGGTGAGCACGCTGGTTTGTGCGGATGCAATGCCTGCGAGAAGTGCGGCAGCGAGCGCGGCGATGCGGGTTCTCATGCGTGCTCACCGTGCAAGAATGATGACGATGAAGATCACGCGCACGACGGCCGCGGCGTTCACGGTCGAGCTCGAAAGTGAAGAGGAACTGCGCAACGAACATCGCGTGAATCTCGCGCACTCCGCGCTGCGTCTGCCGACGAATGAATCGATCGCGTTGAATACGACTCTGCTCGTGACGCTGGTCGGACCGTGGGGCGGCGAGGCGTTTGCGCGCGCGACTGTCGTAGCCACGTTGCCGGATGGACTCGCGCTCGCCCTTGATGGTGATCCCGAGGATCAGCTGCGACGATTGCTCGCGAAGCCGGCTCCTGCTCCTGTCGTCGAAGAGTCAGAAGAGGAGAAGCGCCAGAACGCGTGGGACCGCATGCGCGGGCTGTCGCAGATGGAGAAGATCCTGCTCGCGGTGAAAGCCGAGCGCTCCGAGCGCGCGATGCTATTGCAGGACAACGACCCGCGCGTATTGCTCTCGCTGTTGCGCAATCCGCGAATCACCGTCGATGAAGTCGCACGTCTCGCGAAGTCGTCGTTCCTGAATTTTCAGATCGCGGAAGTGATCATGAAAACCACGCAGTGGATGGCGAGTCTCGACGTCCGACTCGGCCTCATTCACAACCCGAAAACGCCGCAGGCGTTCGGGCTGCGCATTCTGCCGACGCTTCCCGATCAGGACGTACGCGCGATTGCGAGAGCGGGCACGAACATGGCGCTCAAACAGGCGGCGCTGCGGCAGCTGCAGGGGAAAGTGTGACGCGACTTAGGTCGCCGAAGGACCCTTCACGCCAATGTACGTTCCAGCGCTGATGCCCATCAATGCGAGCAACGTGTCGCTGAACTGCGGCATCGTCAGATCGATCGCCACGGAGTAGACGAAGAAGATCCCGAGCACGACGGTCCAGATCACATTCTGGTATCGATGCAGCGCAGGTCGACCGGCGTCGTCGCTGATGAGGTCATGGAAAAAACTTGGCAGTCCCTGCGCCATCGAACGTGTGACGTTCGCGACTTCTACGGCGAGTTGCGCGGCGGCTTCGGGAGGCGCCATCGCGGCTTGTGCAGTCAGCGTTGCGACTTTCTCCGCGCGGCGTTCCTGCACGGTCGTGTTGATCGTCGATGACGCGACGGTCGTTGCGGCGCTGATGCCGAGGAGGACAA
>DASYLL010000097.1:0-31683 GCA_036009605.1 Thermoanaerobaculia bacterium
GATCATTTGTCTTGACCCAGTCTTCCAGCGCCGGCGGAAACAGAAACTGCGTTGTGTAGTCGGCCCGTAGCTCTCGACTCATTCTGTTCGTCTCTCCTCATTCATGGAGTGACGCGAATCGAGTTTTGAGACACCCTCCCGCAGCTGCCGCTTTTGTATGTTCGTGCGCTGCCCTGTGGGATACGAAAGCGGCAGCTGCGGCTGCCGCACTCCAAACTATTGGCAGGCGATGTCCGGAACGGAGACGACGATGTTGCTGGTGGTGACGTTGTCGACCCAGGCGCCGAGGCCGTCGATGAGCGGGTCGCTGCCGACGCGGAAGCGGATCTGGCCGGTGCGTCCCGCGTACGGCGCGAGGTTCACGTCGTAGCGATTCATGAGCGGCGAGACGCCTGCGAAGATCGGGGAGCCGGCGCCGATGCATGACGAGCTGGCCGAAACGTCCGCGTAGCCCTGCACGACGTCGAGCGTGTTCCAGGTCCGTCCGCCATCGATAGTGATCTGCACGTCGAGGCCGTCGAGCGCGCCTTCTGCCGGCGTGCCTTCGGTGACGAACGCGAGATCGAACGACATCGCCGACGTGGCCGAGAACTCGACTTCGGGACCGGTCAGCGTGTCGCACTGATCGGGACCGCGGCCCGAGTGGAAGACGTTGGTGACGTCGCCGGTCGAGGGAGCGAGTCCGCGCGTCCAGAGTCCCGACGGCATCCAGCCATCGTTGCTCGTGTCGAACGTTGCGTTGTGTGTTTGCACGACGAGGTCGCGATTGGCGATCGTTGCGTACGTGAGTGTCGCGGGCGCGGCGGTGCTGTCCGAATGAACGGTCGCGGTGAGCGTGGCCAGATCTGCGAACGGTGCGGCGCCGACCGAGAGGGTGAAGCTTGCAGTGGCTGAGTGGCCCGGCAGCAGGACACCGAGTTTCCGCGCGGTTTCTACGATCGACAGATAGGACTTGTCGCTGGAGAGAGTCACGGTGACGGCGTTCGCCGGCTGATCACCGTCGTTCGCGACGAGAACCGAGATCTGCACCATCTCGCCGGGGTCGGGCGAACCGTCGCCGTCGCCGCAGGTGTTCAGGCTGTCGTTAGTGATGGCGATCGAGCGCGGGCGCGCGAATGCGTTTCCGAAGAGCTGGCACTGCGCGTCATCGAGCTCGATGTTGATCGGAACGGCGAAGCAACCTTCGTCCGAAGTGACGTCGAGGACGAAACGCGCGGTGGTGCCGCAGAGCGAACCGTCCGGGTTGATCTCGAGATTGAACGACTGCGAGCCGACGCTGCTGTCGTTCGGAACGATCGTGCCGTACGACGTCTTGCCGATGTTCGTGACGGCGATTCCTGCGGTGAGGGAGCGAAGCGTTGCGGTGGCGCTGGTGAGATCGCCGAGGCCGGTGTTGCGGAGTGAGATGAAGAGGCGCGCGCCTTCGCCGGCGTCGAGATTGCCGTCGCCGTTGCCTTCGAGCGCGTCGTTGATCACGACGCCGGCGAGTGTCGGAGTCGGCTGCGCGATGGAGATCGTCTTCGTGCCGCCGTCGGAGATCGCGAAGCATCCGCCGCCGCCGTTGGCCTGCACGCGATAGGTGTACGTGACGCCATTGTCGACGCCGCTGTCGGTGATGCTGCCGGCGCTGTTGACGCGCGCGAGCTCGAGGAAAACGTCGTCGCGGCGTTCGGTGCGGAGAATGCTGTACGACGTCGCGCCTGCGACTGCGGTCCAACTGATCGTCACGGCAGGCGTGCCGGTTGCGGAATCGGTCGATGCCATGACGGTCACGTTCGGCGTGCCCGGCTTCGTGCAGTTCTTCGTGTCGGTGGCGACGGAAGCGGTCGTCGTTCCCGGCGTCCATTCTTCGGCACCGTGGTGCACGTATGCATCGTTGATGTAGGCGGCGTGCGGTGTGCCGTTGGCGAGACCGTCGCCTTCGTCGTCGGCGATCATGAAGCCGTCGTACGCGGAGACGCCCATGACCTGATAGCGCGAGGGAGCGTACGAGGCGACGACGGGACGCGATTCGAAGTAGAGCTGCTCGAGGATGGTCCACGCGACGTCGCGTCCGAAACCGGCATTGGGCGAATTGTTCGCGCCGTTCGGCAGTGCATCGCCCGCGTACGTCATGAACTGCTTGTTCGCATCGAGCGTGACCGTGCCGTATTTGCGGCCAGTCTCGAGGTTGTTGACGAGGTGCCAGGAGACCTGACCCCACAGCTCGCCTTCGCAGTGGCCTTCGCCGAGGAGCGGTCCGATGTAGTAGGGCGCGGTGGAGACCGCGGCGCAGTTGACCGTGACGTTCGTCGTGGTCAGCAGGCCGGTGGTGCTGCGGTGCTCATCGACATTGCGAACGCCATCGCACTGCGCGACGGACATCGAAGAAGGATCGGTGATGAACGGGCCGCTGAAGCGGTTGTAGAACGACTGGCCGATGCAGGAGTCGTGATCGACGAACAGCGCGACGTGATCGGCTACCGCTTCGCCGGTGGCCATGTCGCCGAGGCCGGCGGCGTAGCCCGGCTCTTCACCGTCGAACGTGTCGAGGCCGTGACCCCATTCGTGCTGCATGACGTCACGGATCTCGCCCGTGTTCTTGCACGAGATGACGCTCGATCCCGAAACGACTTCGCCCGGCTTGAAGAAGTTCAGGCTGGAGCCGTCCCAGAACGCGTTGCAGACATCGTTGATGTTGACCTTCACTGGAATCTTCGTCGAGAGGAACGGGAGATTCATCCACTTCGTGGCGATCATTCGTGCAACGTTGGTGTGGTAGAACGCCGTGCGGTCTGCAGGTGTCGAGAAACCGTTGGCGTAGGACGTCGTGGGTTGATCGGGACCGAGGACGACGTCGCGTCCGCCGGTGCCGAGGTCGATGCGGCCATTGCTCGATTGAGCGTAGGGTTGGAAGCCGCTCTGCGGATCGGTCTCGGACTTCAGACAGTCTTCGCAGTTCGTATCGAAGAATGTGCCATTGAGACCGGAGGACGCGGTGTTGCCATCCCATGCGAACCCGCCGTTCGCGTTGGTCGTCGCCGATCCATTCACCTCGGCATACGGGAACGAGCGCACGACTTCTTCGTCCGTGGCCTGCGCGGGCTTGATGCCGCCGACGACTTTTCCGCCTGTGCCGGCGGTGCATGCGGCGTAGCGGTTCGAATCGCCGAACGCGACGATCTGTCCCGTCAATGCGTCGATGTGCGCGACCCAGGTCGAGCGGCCGTCATTCAGACGAAAGATGAGCTCATACGTGAGCTGATATTTCAGCAGCGCGCCGAGGAGACCGGTGCGCGGGAGCAGTTTCAATGTGGGCTGGCGGACGATATTCGTTGCGGATTGCGTGACGCCCGCGTGCGCGAGTGCGGCGGTGAGTGCCTGCGACGCGGAAAGGACCGGCGTGGTCACGGTCGGCACGTCGGCGATGTTGGCGGAGTGCCAATAGATCATGTTGCCGTTTTTGACGGCGAAGACGAGCCGCGCGTATTCGACCGGAACTCCGTTGATGCTGTAGTCGAACGCGGCGTACATCACGCGGCCGCTCTTGACCGCGGTGGCCGCGGTGGGCACGTACGTGAGGCGGCTGTTGGCGACGCCGAGCACGGATTGATTTGCGTCGATGAACGAGCGTGCGGTCTGCTCGAGCTGATTCGGATTCTTCGTCCACGGAATGGCGCCGCCGAAGACGCGACGCGGATGATTGGTGAGCGTGTCGAACTGCGCGGTCCAGTTGCCGCCGTGCCCGAGGTTCCAGGTGGACCAGACGGGGTTGGCGAGGTAGAGGTTGATTTTGGCGGTGTCGAGGTTGGCTTTGAGGGGAGGGAGGACGACGACTTTCGCGTCCAGGATTTGCTCATTGACGCGGGGTTCGATGGCGGACGCGGTGCGACCGACCCCGAGAGATGCGACGACCAGGGACGCGATCACGAACGACTTGCGCATGGAATGCTCCTGCTGTGTGCGTGGAGCTTCGCCCCACGATTGAAGTTGACCGGGTCGTGTGGAGGGACTGCCTGTTGCTGCCGTTAGCGGGGGTTACGGCGTGGGCGAGGCGATGGGCGCGCCTGAGGGGCTGAAACCAGCTGTGGATTCATCTCGGATTTGCCTTTCTCTCTGCGTCGGTAGTGGTACTACCAACTAGACAATAAGAAAGCAGAACGGATGCCAAGGTTTGTAAGTTGTTGGTGGGGTGTGGGTTGTAGCGGTCGCGACACTACCAGTGGAGATTGTTGCTGGTTGCTGGTTCAAGGTCGGGCAACCGCGGGTTGTGTCGCTCTCGCGAAAAGCGCCAAGAACCAGTACGAGGAACACTTGAAAGGCCGGCGAGAAGTTAGGCCGTCGGTCGCGTTTACTTCAGATCATGCTCGCGTGGATGCAGACATAGCGAAACAGGACGCTGAACGGATTCTTACAGCCGCTCTGGCTGTCGTTTCCTTTTCCAATAAACATAGTCATGGCCCTCAACGATGAGAGCCTCGATCGCAATCCATGAGATCCCGCTGCGAAGATCAATACCTACCCAGTCGCTTTTATCGGTGGAGGGCGGTCGAAAGAAGTACTTCGGATTCATTTTGATCAGGGCTTCCTGCCCGCCGGGAGGCTGCGCCACCCATATTGTAAGACGATCGTCGCCCGGGTTGTTGAAGAGAAACATCAGATACGGTCCCTCTGTAACGAAGAAGGACGGGCACCCGTGCAAAAGCTCTTCATAGGTGTCGCGCAGCGACTTACACACCTGGCGAATCGCTTCCAGTTTGTTGGACGGCGGCATGCTTAAGGATTCATCTTTCCTTCCTGTATATGTCCGGCGACCAAAGGCTTCCGCAGCCCTCGATGTATATCGGCCGTTCGGTCTAACAATCACTCGCCAGCTGCGGGCTGTGTCTGGTTCGCAGCGAGACTCGCGCGAGTTGTGTTCGGCCAGGGAGGCTCGCCAGATTCAGCGAGAAGGTGGGCGCAATCTGCTACAGATGTCATCGCCTCCGATTGCCGGAAGCGTTTCATATTTCTCGTGCGATCCGATCCAATACCAGAGAATTGTGCCGGGTTCTCGTTGAATACCGACTGCACGATAGTCGCTGCCGACTCGCACGGACATAATGGGCTTGACCGCATGTACTTGTTTGAATGTACTTGTTTGAAGTGAAGACTGGGATGCCAGGAGTTCTGACGGAAGAGCAAATAGGCGGTAACCGCTTGCTCCCGCATATTCCGCGGCAGGCCGGCCAGGAGTTTGCGGAATGCTGAATTCGTTCTCGCCTTCAAAGCAGCTTTTCCGGATCGAGTGGCTCAGTGAGACCCGCTTCATCCTCCCGCACTGCGTCATCGGCCATCTCAGCCAGGAGATCCGGAGATCGGGCAAACAGATCGTCCCATCGCCGTTCGGACTCGAGTTCCGCGAGGATCCACGCCCCGACAGCGTCCTGCTCTGTTTCGGGCAGCTTAGTCAGTTCGGTCAGCGCCCGCTGGAGTACCTTACCCATGCTTGGATTCTAACCGCACTGGCTGGAGGCCGCTTCCCGAGGCGTGATCGGCGCGTATCGGCCAGCTTGGCTGCATCGCAGCTCGAGTCAGAGCGAAGTTACTTCCCCGCCACCCGCCGCCGCGGATGCGCGATTCGGTAATGAAACACGAACCCGCTATCCGCGACTGCGTGAAACGTCGTCCCGCTGGCGCCGATGATCAGTTGGCGCACGCCCGCACCGGCGAGTCCGTCGTTGAACAGCGTCCAGCTTTCGCCGCCGTTCGTGCTGCGGATCACGGTTCCGTAGCCGTTTGTGGCGAGCAGTTGCAGTGGATGCAGGGCGTCGATGGCAAGGATGTTGGGGCCGCCCGGTTTGAAGGTCTCGTCCTGCAGGAGGCGCCAGGTTCGTGCACGATCGGTGCTTTTGTAGATGCCTGTGAGTGGCGCCGAGTACGTTCCGCCTGTCGTGTAGACGACGGTCGATACGGTTGGATCGACGGCCACTGTGGAAATGGACGGCGCACCCGCGGGCGTGATTGCTTTCCAGGAGCCGCCGCGATTTCCTGATTGATACAGGCGGCCGTCGCTCACCGCGTACACGGTCGAGGAATCGATCGGGTCGATGGCCAGCTGCGAGACCGTGACCTTCTTCAGGCCGGCGTCGCTCCAGTGTTGTCCGCGATCGCTACTGCGTTTCACCCCGCCTTCGATGCAGTTGCCGAAGCCGCACGCGTTTGCCTGCGCCAGATAGAGCACGCTCGCGTCGAGCGGATCACAGATGAGATCCGTGCTGTCCACGTAGAACGCGGGAGAGGTCATCTTGTACCAGAGAGCGCCGCCGTTCGGCGACCGGTACAACGACGACCGCGTGAGCAGGTAGAGCGTGCCGTCGACGGGCGAGATGCGAACGGCGACGGGCCAGTCGATCTCGCCGACCGGCAGTCGCGTCCACGTGGTGCCGCCGTCGTCGCTGCGCCAGATGCCGTGACGATCGCTCGCCTGCTGTTTGCCAGTCGAGAACGCGACGTAGAGGATGTTCTCGTTCAGCGGATCGACAGCCAGTCCCGCTGCTGCAGAGCAGCGGATGTAGTTCGTATCGCATTCGGCCTGCGGCGGTGCGCCCGCGGTCCAGCGATTTGCACCGCCGAACATGGGAAGTGCGACGACAAACAGCAGAGCGAGCACGATCCTTTTGTTCATTTCACTGGCTCCCTCGTCCAGCGGATGTCGAGGCCTTCGCGGCGGTCGACGAATCCGGTGACGGTGCCTTTTGCGTCATGGAGAAAAATCCGGCGCGTGCGCGGCCGCCCCGGTGCAAAGAACACGTCCAGCACTTCCGCCTGATACGCAACCTCGGGACGTCCGGTGCGCGTGCTGAACAATCTGCCTTCAGCGCAGCGGATCGTTTCGCGGATCTCGGCGGTCAATCGATACGTGCCGCTGTAGTTGCACGCCTGCTCGTTCGTGAGCGGGATCGACGGCGGGTCTTCGAGCACGGCCATGGTTTGCTCGCCGAGCAGTTTCCAGCCCGCGTCGGTCTTCAGCCAGGTGTCGGTGGAGCGCCACCGGCTCACGAGCATCTGGCCGTGATACTCGAGATGTTCGAGATCCTCATGCGTGGCCACGGCGACGTTGCCTTCGAGCGTGACCTGAAACTTCGCGACCTGCAGTCTGCCGATCAGTCCTTTCGGCAGCGGATTGAATTCGGCGAGAAGCTCTGTCTTCGTGCGCGCGACGTTGTTCTCATCGACATGAATCATCGACTCGTGCAGATTCCGCTTCCAGACTTCGACATGCCCCGGCGCAATGGCGTCGAGGTTTTCCTGCGTGAGCCGCTTCAACTCAGCGACGACTTCGGGAGGTGCCTCAGCAGCGAAGGCGGCACACGTCGACAGCAACAGGGCGAACGTGGCGGCGATGCGAAGCATGCCGCCAGTATCGTCCTGTTCTGTGTGTCCCAGCCGTCAACACTCGGTTCCGATCTTCATGGCAGCGGGCGAGCAAGCTGGAGCGCCGGATCCTGCGACGTGTTGTCGGTCGTTGCGCCGTAGGCGATGACAGTGCCGGAGAGCACTTCGATCTCGATCGAGTCGTTTGCAGCGACTGCGGTGCCGAGGAGATCGGCGGCCGCGGTGTGAACCAGAGTCTCGGCAGCAAAGGCGCGTTCGAGCTGCGTCTTCGTGTTGCCTGCCGCGTCGTGCAACGTGAGACGCACCGTGGCCGGACTCGCGATCGCGCGGATGCCGATGTTGAAGCGCGACGTGCCGAGGTCCGCGGGGGCGAGGAGCACGGCGTGCGCGGGAGCGGTCAGCGCGTCGCGCGTGGCATCGAGCGATTGCGTCGACATGCCCACCGTGCCGCAGTCCGACGTGCTGTTGATGCGTACGACGGCGATTGGCGCGGGGCCGGTGATGCTCACGAGATCGATGCTGCCGATGCCGTTTGCGAGCGCGGCGTCGTCGAGATCGAGCGTCTGATGCGGTGCGAGTGAATACGGCACGATTGCGGGCGTGCCGCCGGTCGTCAGATGGAAGACCACCTGTCCCACGGCGGGAGCATCGCTCGTGTTGTGCAACTGCAGCGACGTGCGGAAGTACGAGCCGCCCGCGCCCGGCGTCGCGCCGGCGATGGCGATGTAGCCGCGCGGCGTGTCGATGGTGATGTCGTCGTCGACGATCGTCACGGTCGCCTGGCCGGTGTTGATGCGACCGCCGTTCGGCGAGGACAGACGCACGGAGAACGTCTCATCGCCTTCGACGATCGTGTCGCCGAGGACGGGAACGTGAATCACGCGCGAGGTCGTGCCGGCGGGGAAGACGAGCGTGCCGCTGGTGAGCGCGTAGTCGCTGCCGCTGTGCGCGGTGCCGTCGATGGTCGTGTAGTCGACCGTGACATCGGCCGACGTGGCGTTGCTGAGCTGCACCGTCAGCGCCGCATCGACGATGCCGCTGTCGCCTTCGGTCACGCGCGCGCCGGTGATGTTGATGCGCGGCTCGGGAGGCGGCTGCGTCGTGTTGTCGTCATTGACGATTGTGGCGATACCGCGCGGATCGGCGATCGTTGCGCCGGTCGGCGAGGAGAGATCGAGCGCGAACGTTTCGTTCGGCTCAACGACGGTGTCACCGATGACGCCGATGGTCACCGTGCGCGACGTCGTGCCGGGCGGGAAGCTCACCGAGCCGGTCGTGCCGACGAAATCCTGGCCCTGCTGCGCGTTGATATTCGTGGTGTGGTAATCGACGGTCACGGTCTGCGTGGTGGCCGCATCGAGCGTGAGCGTGAACGTCACCGGCGTCGTGCCGGAGTCGCCTTCGAACGTCGTGGTGTCGTTGATCGAGATCGCGGGGACGTACGGCGCGTCATCGGTCAGGATCGTTCCGGTCGCGCTGGCGTCCGCGATCGCCGCGTTCGTCGGCGCGCTGAGCACGACGTTGAACGTTTCATCGGGCTCGGATGCGACGTCGCCGAGGATTGCTGCGTCAATGGTTTGTGACGTGACGCCGGGTGCGAACGTGAGTGTGCCGCTCGTGGTCGAGTAGTCGCTGCCCGCGAGTGCGCTGCCGTTCGCGGTCGAGTAGTTGACGGTGATCGTCTCTTCGCTCGGCGCGGAAAGCGCGACCGTGAAGGTCATGTTCGCGGCACCGCTATCGCCCTCGGGTTGCGCAGCGTCGTTGATCGTGAGCGCGGGTGCGGAGTCGTCGTTGATGATCGTGCCAGTGCCGGTGGTCGTGCCGATCGGCGCGTTCGTGGCCGAGGAGAGCGCGACCGTGAAGGTCTCATCGGGCTCGCTCACCGCATCGCCGAGGACCGGCACGTTGATCGTCTGCGATGTCACGCCTGGTGCGAAGGTGAGCGTGCCGGACGTGGCGCCGTAATCCTCGCCAGCGGTCGCGGTGGCATCGGCAGTCGCGTAGTTGACGGTGACGGTCTCGCCGCTCGGTTGCGACAGCGTGACGGTGAATGCGAAGTTCGTCGAGGCGGTGTCGCCTTCCGCGAGCGAGACGTTGTCGATCGCGAGGACCGGCGCGTTGTCGTCGTCGACGATCGTGCCGGTACCGGTCGCGGTGCCGAGGGATGCGTTGACCGGCGAGGAGAGCGCGACGCTGAATGTTTCCGTCGCTTCTTTCGTCAGATCGCCGGAGACGGGGACGTTGATGGTCTGCGTCGTAACGCCCGGTGCGAACGTGACCGTGCCGCTGGTCGCGGTGTAGTCCGTGCCCGCGACGGCGGTGCCGTCCACGGTGGTGTAGTTGACGGTGACGGTCTGTTCGGATGCCGCCGATAAAGTCACGGTGAACGCGAAGTTCGCGGTGCCGCTGTTGCCCTCGGCCTGCGAGACATCGCCGATGGACACGCTCACGACCGCGTCGTCATTGACGATCGTGCCGGTGCCGCTGCTGTTGGTGATGGTCGCGTTCGAGGCCGTGTTGAGCGCGACGGTGAAGGTCTCATCGTTTTCGCTGAGCGTGTCGCCGAGGATCGGGACGTCGATCGTTTGGGTCGTGGTGCCGGGTGCGAACGTGAGGACGCCGCTGCTCGCGGTGAAGTCGGAACCGGCGACTGCGCTGCCGTCGACGGTCGTGAAGTTGACGGTGATCGGTTGCTCGCTCGGCGTGGAGAGCGTCACGTTGAACGTCATGTTCGCGCTGCCGCTGTTGCCCTCGGTCAGCGATGCGTTGGCGATCGAGATCGCGGGCGCGGTGTCGTCGTTGACGATCGTGCCCGTGCCTGTTGTTGTCGCGAGAGTCGCGTTCGACGGCGTGTCGAGTGTGACGGTGAAGGTCTCGTCGGTTTCGCTCGTGAGGTCGCCGGTGACGGGGATGCTGATCATCTGCGACGTGACGCCTGGCGCGAACGTGACCGTGCCGCTCGTCGCGCCGTAGTCGCTGCCCGCGAGTGCGGTGCCGTTGCTCGTCGCGTAGGCGACGGTGACGGTTTGACCGCTGGGCGTGGACAACGTGACGGGGAACGAGAACGTCGTCGTGCCGCTGTTGCCCTCGGCCTGCGTGACGTTGCCGATGCTGAGCGTTGGTGCGGTGTCGTCGTCGGTGATGGTGCCGGTTGCGGTGCTGTCGGCGAGCGTTGCGTTGACGACCGGAGCTCCGAGCGTGACGAGGAACGTTTCGTTCGGCTCGCTGGTCGTGTCGCCGTTTACGAGGACGGTGATCGATTGCGAGGTCACGCCCGGCGCGAACGTCACGGTGCCGCTCGCGGCCGCGTAGTCGCTGCCTGAGCTCGCGGTGCCGTTGCTCGTCGCGTAATTGACGGTGATGGTTTGTTCGCTCGCCGCGGACAAGGTGACGGGGAACGTGAACGCAGTCATGCCGCCATTCCCCTCGGCTTGCGTGACGTCGCCGACCGACACGGTCACGACGCCGTCGTCGTTGACGATCGTGCCAGTTGCTGTTCCTGTGGCGATGGTCGCGTTCAACGGCGCGGAGAG
Organism: Thermoanaerobaculia bacterium; assembly: GCA_036009605.1. GTDB lineage: Bacteria > Acidobacteriota > Thermoanaerobaculia > Gp7-AA8 > Gp7-AA8 > QHVT01. The sequence continues at coordinate 10,890 of DASYLL010000097.1, forward strand.
AGCGATCGTGAAGGCTTCATCGGTTTCGCTGGTCGTGTCGCCGAGGATCGGAACGTTGATGGTCTGCGACGTGACACCGGGCGCGAACGTGACGCCGCCGCTGCTCGCGGTGAAGTCGGAACCGGCGACTGCGCTGCCGTCGACGGTCGTGAAGTTGACGGTGACGGTCTGTTCGCTCGCCGTGGACAGCGTGACGTTGAACGGCATGTTCGTCGCGCCGCTGTCGCCCTCGGTCAACGCGGAGCCTGCGATCGAGATCGACGGCGCGGTGTCGTCGTTGACGATCGTGCCGGTTGCTGTCGGAGCGGTGAGCGTTGCGTTGAACGGCGCGGAGAGCGTGACCGTGAACGTCTCGTCGGGCTCGCTCGAGGCGTCGCCGGTGACGGGCACGTTGACGATCTGTGACGTGACGCCGGGTGCGAACGTGAGCGTGCCGCTCGTCGCGCCGTAGTCGCTGCCCGCATTCGCGGTGCCGTTGCTCGTTGCGTAGTTGACGGTGACGGTCCGGCCGCTGGGTGCGGAGAGCGTGACGGGGAACGAGAACGTGGTCGTACCGCTGTTGCCTTCGGCCTGCGAAACGCTGCCGATGCTGAGCGATGGCGCAATGTCGTCGTCGGCAATCCCGCCGGTCGCGGTGCTGTCGGCGAGTGTTGCATTCGACGGCGTTGCGAGCGTCACGTTGAACGCTTCATTCGGCTCGCTGGTCGTGTCGCCGTTGACCGCGACGAGGATGTTCTGCGTCGTGACGCCCGGTGCAAAGGTGAGCGTGCCGCTCGCGGCCGCGTAGTCGCTGCCGGCGAGCGCGGTGCCGTCCGAGGTCGTGTAGTCGACGGTGACGGTTTGCTCGCTGACGGTGGAGAGCGTGACAGGGAACGAGAAATTGGACGTGCCGCTGTTCCCTTCGGCCTGCGAGACGTCGCCGATCGACAGGGTCACGACCGCGTCGTCATTGACGATCGTGCCTGCGCCGGTCGCATCGGCGATCGTTGCGTTCGTCGGCGAATTGAGCGTGACGGAAAACGTCTCGTTGGCTTCGTTCGTCGTGTCACCGGTGACGGAGACGACGGCGTTCTGCGTCGTGATGCCCGGTGCGAACGTGAGCGTGCCGCTAGCGGTGGTGAAGTCGGTGCCGGCGACGGCCGTGCCATTCACCGTCGTGTAGTTGACGGTGATGGTCTGTGCGCTCGGGGCGGAGAGCGTGACGGGGAACGAGAAGCTCGTCGTGCTGCTGTTGCCTTCGGCCAGCGACACGTCGCCGATCGAGAGTGCGGGCGCCGCGTCATCGTTGTTGATGGTGCCCGTTGCCACAGCGGTTCCGATGGTGGAGTTGGTCGGAGAGCTGAGGGTGACGGTGAACGTCTCATTTCCCTCGGCCAGCGTGTCGCCGAGAACCGAGATGGAGACGGTCTGCACGGTGACGCCGGGAGCGAAGGTGATGGTGCCGCTCTGCGGTGTGTAGTCGGTGGTATTGGCCGTTCCCGACGCCGTCGTGTAGTTCACCGTGGCCGTCGCGGACGATGGATTCGAGAGCGTGACGACGAAGCTGAACGCCGTCGTGCCCGAGTTGCCTTCGGCCTGCGTCACGCCGCTGATGCCGATCGATGGTACGGCGTCGTTGTCGTTGATGGTGATGGTGGCGGACGACGGCGATCCGAGCGTGGCGTTGCTCGGCAGCGAGAGATTGACGTTGAAGAACTCGTTCGACTCGTCGATGGTGTCTTCGAGGATCGGGACGGTGATCGTCTTCGCAGCGAAATCGCCCGCCGCCCAGTTCAGGGTGCCGGACGTCGCCGTGTAATCCGCGCTGGCCGTGGCGGTGCCATTGGCGGTGGAATGAGTCACGCTCGCCGTGCCCTCACCGCTGCTGCGAATGACGGCCACGTTTGCGGTTCCCGCGGATTCTGCGACGGTGGTGCCCGCGGAGGTGAAGCTGAAGGAGCTCATCGCGCCCTGTTCGAGCGAGCCCAGGTCGATGCGTCCGTTGTAGACGCGTGCGAGTCCGCGCTGATCGGTGCTCGGCGGAGGCGTGAATCCCGGATCACCTGCATCGAGCGGCGGGCTGCCGGTATTCGGCCGATGCGTGAGAGTGGGACCGCCGTTGTCCTGCAACGGGCCGAGATTCGGATCGATGCCGGTGATGTTGTTGCTGCCGGCGAAGGTCGCGCCCGAGGTGTTCTCGAGCAGCGAGTAGTCGATGGTTACGTTCGCGCCGCCGGTGGTGGCGTCCGGACCGACAGGCGAGCTGCCGTTGGCGATGATCGAGTTACGGACCGTGGTCGAGACCGCGGTGGCGTTGAGATTGCCGCCGCTCGTGACGGCGCTGTTGCCGCTGATCGTGGAGTTAATGATCGTGAGCGCCGCTCCGCCGCCGAATGGGCCGCGGTCGAAGATGCCCCCGCCGGTGGTCCCGGACGAGTTGCCGGAGATGGTCGAGTTCGCGATCCGCAGCTCGCCGCTTCCCTTATAGAAGAAAATTGCGCCGGCGGCACGGGCCGCGGTGTTGCCGGTCATCGTGGTTCGTTCCAGAGTCACGGAGACGCCGGCGCTCGCCTTGTAAAAGAAGATTCCGGCGCCGTTGCCGGTGCCGCTCGGCGAGTTGTTGCCGGAGATCGAGCTGTCGGTGATCGTGACGTTCGCGAATACGTTGTAGAGAAACATGCCGGCGCCGCGGTTCTGCGAGGTGTTGTTGTCGATCTTCGTGTTGGAGATATCGGTCGTGCCGCCCATCCGGTAGAGGAAGAACGCGCCGCCGCGCCCGCTGCTGGTGTTGCCGGTAACGACGCAGTGCTGCATGGTGAAGCTGCCGCTGCCGGTTTTGACCGCGACCGCGCCGGCCTTGCCCACAGTGCTGTTGTTGAGGATCTGTGTGTTGGTGATCGTGATCGGCTGATTCGGCGCATTGACGCTGATCGCACCGCCGCGGGCGGCCGGCGAGCTGGCCGAATTGCCGGAGATGATGGTGTTGTTGATGGTCAGGCCGGCAACGTTCGCATAGACGGCGCCGCCGCCTCCGCCGCCACCTGATGTCGTATTGCCGCTGAGCGTGCTCGACTGGATGGTCAGCGCGCCGCCGGAGATATAGATGCCGCCGCCGGGCGCTGTCGCGGATCCGTTGCTCACGGTGACCGAGCTGAGCGTGACGGTTTCTCCCTTGCTCGAGAGATTTGCGCCAATGGCGCTCCTGCCGCGGGTGATCGTCAGGCCGCTGATGGTGACGTTGAGCGCGGCCGCGTTGTTGTAGATGTAGAAGACGCGCGAGTTCGTGGCGGCATCGACCGACAGCGTCGCCGCACCCGGTCCGGTAATCGTGGTCGAGTCGCTGATCGAGAGCTGCGTAGCTCCCAGCGTGATCGTTCCGGCCAGACCGGTGAGGTTGATCGTGTCCGCGCCAGTGCCGGCCACGCAGTCGCCGATCGTCGTGTCGCTGTTCGCGTTTGCATTCGCCAGCGCTTCGCGTAGGGTGCACTGGCTGTCGCCGCTGGTGAGGTTGTCGGCAATGGAGTTGGCCGTGATCGTGGCCGCATGAGCGCCAGCGGTGGTGAACGCGGCGACGGCACCCGCGGCGAGAGCTGCTACCAGACCGGTCGGAGTTTTTGCAGAGTCGCTCGACGGCAGCGACGACTTGGGGTCACGGGTCAGATGGGTTCCTTGAGGGCGAGAATGAAAACGGTTTCATTATTAGAAGCAAAGTTTCCAATTGTCGATGGTTGTTGACGGCTCTCATGCGCCTGTCAGTCCAATTCCTACGTCTTCCTCGTCAATTCGATGCGGCTCGGCTCGCTGCGGAGGTCGAAACGTTCGCTGAGAGCGACTGGCGTCCTCATCCGGAAGGGCATCGCGGCAACTCCGCGCTGCCGCTGGTTTCGGTCGGCGGCGATCCGAATGACGACGGTGTGAAAGGAGAGATGCGCGCTACGCCGCATCTCGATCGTTGTCCGTATTTGCGTCAGGTGCTCGCGTCACTCGGCGCGCCGATCGGCCGGACGCGATTGATGCGCATCGATGGCAATGCCGAGGCGATCGCGCACGTCGACGTGAACTACTACTGGCAGACGCGCGTGCGCGTACACGTGCCGATCGTCACCGATCCTGCGGTGCAATTTCTCTGCGGCGATCGCTCGCTGCACATGGCGCCTGGCGAGACGTGGATCTTCGATACGTGGCGCATGCACAACGTAGTGAATCCCAATCCGACGCGGCGGATTCACCTCGTCGCGGACACGGCGGGCTCGCCGCGTATGCGGTCGCTCACCGACGCGGCCTGGGATCCGTTCGGAACGGATGCACCGCAACCGGTCACGTTCGTGCCGTTCGATCCGGACGGCGGTCGCGAGTTACTCACGGAGGTGCGCAATTTTCCGGTCGTGATGTCGCCGTTCGAACAGCACTCGCTGTTCGAGATTCTGGCGAAGGATCTGAGCGGGAGCGCGGCCGCGGATGCATTGCGCACCGAGGTCGAGTCTTTTCTCGCGGGATGGCGCGAGCTGCACCGGCATGGCGATGCGACCCCCGAATCGTGGCGCGCGTTCGCGGAACTGCTCGAGGCGGCCGATGCACGCATCGGCCGGTACGTCGGCGCGGTTGCGTTGTCGAATGGTGTGGATGGTGCGTATGCCGTGCAGCAGATCCTGCTGCGGCCTGCGCTCAATACCGATCTCGCGCACGCTCCCGCGAAACGGCCTCCTGCGATCACGAAATCGCGTGCGCGTTTCGATCGGCCGATCTTCATCGTGTCGTCGCCGCGCTCGGGATCGACGCTGTTGTTCGAGACGCTCGCGCAGTCGCCGGATCTCGTGACCGTCGGCGGCGAGAGTCATGCGCTCATTGAAGGAATCGAAGCATTGCATCCTGCGTCGCGGCAATGGAGCTCGAATCGATTGACCGCTGCGGATGCGACGGAAACGATCGCGAATGATCTCGCGGGACGATTCGCGGCCTCGGTCGCCGATCGTCACGGACGCCCGCCTGCGCCGGGACGTTTTCGCTTTCTCGAGAAGACGCCGAAGAACGCGTTGCGCATCCCGTTTTTTCACGCGCTCTTTCCCGATGCGTTCTTCATCTATCTCTATCGCGACGAGCGCGCGACGATCAGCAGTATGGTCGACGCGTGGCGCTCGGGACGCTTCGTGACGTACCCCGAACTGCCCGGGTGGGAAGGGCATCCGTGGTCGTTGCTGCTGACGCCGGGATGGCGCGAGCTCGCCGGACTTTCGCTGGAGGAAGTGGCGGTGCGGCAGTGGGCGGCGACGACCGAGATCGTGCTCGACGACCTGCAGGCGCTGCCGGCGGAATCGTGGTGCGTCGCGAGCTACGACCGCCTGATCTCGCATCCTCAGGAGGAGATCCAACGTTTGTGCGATTACGTGGGCATTCGCTGGGATCGCGAGCTGACCGCGCCCCTTCCGCCGTCACGGGCCACGCTCACGCCGCCCGATCGTTCGAAGTGGGAGCGCAACGCGGCGGAGTTGTTGCCGTTGCTGCCGATCGCGGAACCGGTCGCGGCGCGCGCGCGTGATTTGTTCGCGCATGCGCCGTTGCAACGTCGGATCGCAGCGCCTGCTGTTTCTCCCGCGCCTGCGAATTCATCCGAGTTTCGCAGTGTGCATACGACGTCGTTTCCGCAGATCCTTGCGGAGCTGCGCGTGTCGCTCGTCGTGTCGACATACCAGAGCGGGCGCGTCGTGATCCTGCGATCCGACGGCGAGAAGCTCAATACGCATTTCCGTTTCTTCCCCAGCCCCATGGGCCTCGCCTTCGACGGCGCCCGTCTCGCCCTCGGCACACTCAGCGAAATCTGGGACTACCGCAATGTGCCCGTAGCCGCGGCGCGACTGCATCCGGAAAAGCACGACGCCTGTTTTCTGCCGCGCAACATGCACGTCACGGGCGACATCCGCGTGCACGAATTGGCGTTCGCGGGGGACGGCACGTTGTGGGTCGTGAACACGCGCTTCTCCGCGCTGTGCACGCTCGATGTCGATCACAGTTTCGAGCCGCGCTGGCGGCCGCCGTTCATTACGAAACTGGCGCCCGAGGATCGTTGTCATCTCAATGGCGTCGCGATGGTGGATGGCGCGCCGCGCTATGTCACGGCGCTCGGCGCGACCGATACCGCCGAGGGCTGGCGTGCGAACAAAGTGCGGGGCGGCATCGTCATGGACATACCGAGCGGAGAAGTTGTTGCGAGTGAGTTGTCGATGCCGCACTCGCCGCGCGTGCGCGACGGGCAGGCGTGGATTCTCGAAAGCGCAAAAGGAACATTGGCGAAACTCGATGTGAAGAACGGACAGCGCGAAACAATTTGCGAGCTGCCCGGTTTTACACGCGGACTCGCATTCGCCGGACCGATTGCGTTCGTCGGACTCTCGCAAGTACGCGAGAAAGTCTTCGACGACATTCCGCTTGGCCAGCGTTTACGTCCCGAGGATCGCTCGTGCGGTGTGTGGGCCATCGACACGCGCAATGGCGCGATCGTCGGATTCGTGCGCTTCGAAGACGCCGTGCAGGAGATCTTCGACGTGCAGGTGTTGCCGGAGATTCTCTATCCGGAATTGGTCGAGCCGGGGACCGATCTGGTGCAGGCGTCGTTTGTGTTGTCGGAGGAAGGGTTGGCGCAAACGTGAGCCAGCGTCGTACTCTCGATCCCTGCGTCGCGACACTGCGCTTCCCACGTTTCCGCGGTCAACTCGCCGGCGCGCAGCCGCGGCATGACGCCGAAGGGCTCGATCGTCTTTCCATCGAGCGTGAACGCGATCGGTTTGCCGGGCATCGCATCGCATTCCCAGCCGAGATCGTGGAGACAAACCGCGAGCGCGCTGCCGACGACCACCGCCGCGGCCTCCGTGTGCTCGCCGTCTTCCTCGGTGAGTTTCAGACGCGCGGAAAAGTCGACGATCCCGCGTGCCACGGACGGTAGCGCGAGCGGCGTCAGCTCACCGAGGATCGTCGCATGCTTCGTGGCGCGCTCGCGCCAGGCGGGAAGGTACACGCGCGTGCCCGCCTCCTCCCAGGTCACCGGCTGCACTTTCTCCGCGAACCAGCCGGCGAAGATGCTGGCAATCAGTGCCTCTTCGAGTCGCGGCAGGTCGCGCAACAGCGTGGCCGCTTTCTCCTCGGAAGCATCGACCTCGCTGGACGCTAACTCTCCCAACGCTTCCACGCGCTCCCGCAGCGGCGGATGACTGTCGTACTCGTTCTTCTCGCCGCCCCGCAGGGTTTCGTCGACGATCTTCGACACGGCGCTGCTGATCGTCGCCACGGAGGTGAACCGCGCGAACCCGAGTGCCAGTGGTGGACGGTAGCCGCTCACGACGAGCGGCATCACTTCGCTGTCCCAGTACGACTGATGTGCAGCCGCGGCGCCTTCGACTGCGATGAGCGCCGCGGCCGCGTTCTTCGCGCCAGCGACTCGCGCCGAAAGCCGATCGGCTGCGAGCTCCTGCGCGCGCGAGATGGCTTGTGTCACGCGCATGAAGAAGTTGCCGTACCAGAGGAATGGCTTGTGGATGACGCCGTCGTCGTCGGCGAGAGTGTTCACAGTCCGCCCGATTGATTCGCGCGTGCGATAGACGAGAGGCGCGAGGCGCGTGTCGCCGCCGTGATAGTGCCCGAACTCGTGCGCGATCACGGCGCGAAACTGCGAGATGGTGAGCGACTGCAACAGCGGTAACCCGAGCTCGAGGACGCGTCGCGTGCCGAATCCGAGAACGCCGCCGACCTGCAGTACGCCGGCGTTGACGTCGCGGGCGAGATAGACGTCCGCGGGCATCTGTTGTTCGGTGGCGCGCGCGACGTCTTCAATCACGGCGAAGAGCTCCGGTTGATCCTCCGGCGCGAGCCGTGGACCAGGGATGTCGTAGCGAATGGGGCGTGGCACGATCGACCACAGGATCATCGCCGCGATGACTCCGCCGAAAAGGATCAGACGAATGTGCCCGCCCGCTTCGGTGATGTCATACCAGACGAGCCAGAGCAGCCCGCCGGCGATGCCGAGGGCCAGGACGTAGAAGCCGATCATGAGCACGACGGCAGTGAGCGCGCGCGCAGGGCCAGAGAGTTGGAGGTCATGGGGAGGGGCGAATTGTAAACGGGGTCGCGCTGTCACTATGTTTGATGCGCTAACTCCTCGCCCGCAACTCCGCATCGATCCGATGCCGTCCCTCGGGCCACGTCCTCAGAAATGCGCGCCACATCGCGGGAACGTTCGCCGCGATCGCCTGCTCGTAGTCGGCCGCTTCCTGCCGGCAACGTCGCGCTTCGTCGTGGCGCTCCGAGTCGGAGTGTTCGCGCAGGTAGCGGTCCCACGCGGCGGTCGAGCCTTTTTCCCACGCGTCGTCGAAATCCTGCGGTTCTCGCTGGCGCGCGGCCAGTCTCTCGCGCAGAACGCCGAGGCGGATCTCCGCCTCCATGTGATGTCGTCCCTCCGGCCACGCCTGCAGAAACTGCCGCACGACCGTCTCGGACTCGCCCTCTCCCGTGCTCTCGAACGCCACCGCTTCTTCGAGCATCTGCTCCGCTTCTGCCGCTCGCGGCGAGTCTGCATGCTCCACGAGAAACGCACGCCACACCTCGGCACGCCCGTCTTCCCACGCACGCTGAAACCGTTCCTCCGCGATCACGCGCATGAGCGCCTCACGCGCAGCGTCGCCAACGAGCGAGCCCGGGGGATGCGCTTCGCCCAGTCGCTGCAATGCCGGGCGATCGCCTTCTGTTTCGCGCGCTTTCACATCTGCGATTAGCGACTTCTCGAACTCGCGCGCCTTCAACTCGGTCGATGACTCCGCGATCGTCGCGTCGTTCGGTCCGAGCACCGGCATCATCTGCGAGAGCGTCTTCTCCGGTCCGCGACGCAGGCGCGTGACGTCATCGCGTCGCAACGTTCCCACGGGCGCAATCAAAAACGGCGCGAGTGCATCCGCGAACTGACGCGCATCCGCATAACGGAGCTTTCGATTTTTCTCGAGCGCGCGAAAAATCACCTGCTCCATCGAATCGGGCACCGGCACGTTCGGCTTCGCAACCGCGAAGCGGGGAGGCGTCTGCGTGAGGTGCTTCATGATGTAGCCCTGCGGCGTCTCGCTGATGAACGCCGCCACGCCCATGAGCATCTCGTAGATCACGACGCCGAGGCAGTAGAGATCGGCGCGGCCGTCGATCTGCTCTTCGTCGCCGAGCATCCCCAATTGTTCGGGCGACATGTACTTCGGATTGCCGATCAACACGCCCGCCTGCGTCATCTCCGTCGACTTCGTGTTCACGTCTTTCGCGATGCCGAGATCGATGATCTTCGCGAGCAGGCGATCGTCGGCGTCGTACGAAAGCATCACGTTGTCGGGCGAGATGTCGCGATGCAGGAGTCCGCGTCGATGGATGTGATCGAGCCCCGAGAGAATCTGCGAAGCCACGTCCGCCGCGAGCGCGCCGGGAAACGGTCCGTGCGCCGCGGCCCATTGGCGCAGCGTCGTGCCGTCGATGAACTCCGTCACCATGTAATTGCCGCCATCGCCGATGAAGAAGTCGTGGACGACGGCGATGTTCTGGTGATGGATCTGCGTCGCGATGCGTGCCTCGCGCAGGAAACGCGCGAGGAAGACCTCGTCCGCGAGCAGTGCCTGCTTCATCACTTTGATGCAGCGGAAGGTGTTGAGATGGACGTGGCGCGCCTTGAAGACTTCGCCCATTCCGCCCGCGCCGATGCGGTTGAGAATCTCGTACTTCCCGTCCAGGACCGTTCCGGGTCCCGGACCGGCGGAAGAACCCCGCTGCGCGCTTTCATTCGGCATCGCGTTTCGTCCAGTATAAGGGCCTCTATAATCGAACATTCCCGTGGCTGACGAGATCACTCGCCGTGCGTTGCCGTTGGTGGATGCAGCACCCGAGGAAGCGTGTCTCGTGCTCATCTACGGCGGGCCGGAGCTTGGAAAGCGTTTCGCGCTGAACGGCGAGACGACGATCGGGCGCGATCCGCTGAGCACGATTCCGCTCGAGCTCTTCGATATCTCGCGCGCCCACGCCCGCCTCTCTCCCTTCGAATCCGGCTGGACGATCACCGACCTCGGCAGCACGAACGGCACGCAGGTCAACGGCGGCGACATTCGCGCCGAGTTCCAGCTGCGCAACGGCGATCTCATTCGCCTCGGCGGCGCGATTTTCAAGTACATCGCCGGCGGTAACATGGAAGCGCTGTTTCACGAAGAGATCTACCGCCTGACGATCTCCGACGGCCTGATGGGCATCGCGAACAAGCGGTACTTCCTCGACTTTCTCGATCGCGAAGTCGCACGCGCGCTGCGTTACGGATCGCGCGTCTCGCTCGCGATGATCGACGTCGATCACTTCAAGCTCGTCAACGATCGACACGGACATCCCGCGGGCGACGTCGTGCTGCAACGCATCGGACAGGTGATCAACCGCGCCGTGCGACGCGAACAACTATTCGCGCGCGTGGGCGGCGAAGAGATGGCGCTCGTGCTTCCCGAGGTCGCGCCGGCCGAGGTCGAAGAGTTCTGCGAAAAAGTGCGGCGCATGGTCGAGAACGAACGGTTTCCCTTCGATGAAGGCGAAGGCCGCGTGACGATCAGCATCGGCTTCGCGTCGATGGAAGGACGCACGTCGCGCGAAGAGCTCGTGCACGCGGCCGATCAGGCGTTGTACACGGCGAAACGCGCGGGCCGAAACTGCATCGCGGGTCGCGCATGAGCGACGACACCACGTTCCGCAACCGGCCGTATGTCTCGCACGTCAGCGCAGGCGCGGCCCCACAACAGATCGGCCCTTATCGCATCCTGCGCTCGATCGGTGAAGGCGGCATGGGCTCGGTTTTTCTCGCCGAGCAGGACGCGCCGGTGCGTCGCAAGGTCGCGGTGAAAGTCATCCGCTCGCCGTTCTCGCGCGCCGAGGATCGCATTCGATTTCAGGGCGAACAGCAGGCGATGGCGCGACTGCAGCATCCGAACGTCGCGCAGATGTTCGAGGCGGGGACGACGGCGGAGGGCTATCCGTTCTTCGTCATGGAGTGGCTCGACGGCGAGTCGATCGTCGACTACTGCGATCACAACTCGCTCTCCGTCGACGAGCGTCTCTCGCTCTTCCTCGGCGTCTGCGATGGCGTGCAGCACGCGCATCAGAAAGCGATCGTGCATCGCGATCTCAAGCCGTCGAACATCCTCGTGGTCGAGATCGACGGACGCCCCGTCGCGAAGATCATCGACTTCGGCGTGGCGAAAGCGCTCGATGCTCCGCTCGTCGAAGCGACCGCACCGACAGGCGACGGCATTGTCGGCACGCCTGCGTATCTGAGTCCCGAGGCGGTGACGGGTGCGCAGCGTGCTGATCTCGACACGCGCGCCGACGTGTACGCGCTCGGCTGCGTTCTGTACAAACTGCTCGCGGGAAAGCAGCCGTTCGAGACCGAGGAGTTGCTGTTCGATCGGATGGTGCGCATTGCGCAATCCGAGGTGCCGACGCCTGCACAGTTCTTCGCGGGCTTTGAAGGCGAGGAGCGCGAGACGGTGGCGACGCGGCGTGCGACGTCGCCTGCTGCGCTCGATCGAATTCTGCGCAGCGATCTCGAGCCGATCATCCTGAAAGCGATGGCGCGCGATCGCGACGAGCGCTACGGATCCGCGTCGGGACTGCAGGCCGACATTCGACGCTATCTCGCGCACGAACCGGTGGAGGCGAGCTCGCCGTCGACGTTCGATCGCGTGCGTAAGTTTGCGGTGCGGCATCGCAGTGCGGTTGCGGCGACGCTGCTGATCGTGATCGCGCTCGTCGGTGGCATCGTGGCGCGCACGATTGAAGCACGTCGCGCGAAGGCGGCGCAGGCTCAGGCCGAGCTCGTGACGAACTTCCTCATCGATCTCTTCAACGACAGCATGCCGTGGAATGGCGGCTCGAACGAAGTGTCGATGCACGACCTGTTGCGCGCAGGCGCGAAACGCATCGAAGGGCGTCTCGAGGACGTACCGCTCGCGCGCGCGCAGATCCTCAATTCGATCGGCAGCGCGCTGCTGCATCAGGGCGATGACGAGCTCGCGTACAAGCTGTTGCGCGACGCGCTCGAGCTTAGGCGTCGTGAGCTCGGCGCGGACGATCCGCTGGTCGCGAGCACGCTCGTCGAGCTCGGCGTCATGCGTCAGCGCTACGACCTCGCGGAAGGGGAGCGCTATCTCCGCGAGGCCGTGCGCATCCGCGAGAAGATCCTCGGACCCGATGACGTCTGGCTCGCGAACTCGCTCGCGGATCTCGCGGACATCCGTCGCCGTCAGAAAGCATTCGGCGATGGCGAACAGATGCTCCTGCGCAGTCTCGCGATCCGCCGCAAGGCGCTGCCGCCGGACGATCCGAGCATCGCCGCGAGTCTCAGCGGACTCGGCCAGCTCTATCGCGACTGGCGCAAATTCGATCTGGCGGAGAAGAACTTGTTCGAGGCGCTGGCGATTCGCACGAAGGTGTTCGGGCCCGATCACTACGTCACGTCGCGCAGCTACGACTCGATCTCGATGCTGCGCGCGATGCAAAAACGCTGGCCCGAGGCCGAGGATTTTCTGCGGCGCGACCTTGCGATCGTCGAGCGTGTGCGCGGTCCGGAGCACAAGTACGCGGCCTGGGTGCGCGTCGATTTAGCGGAGACGCTGCTCGCGCAGAATCGGGTCGCCGAGGGGCGGGAGATGCTCGTTCAGGCGTTGCCGAAACTCGAGCACGCGGCCGATCTCCAGGATGTCTACAAGCGCGGGAATGCACTTTTGCGCCGGTACCCGGAGTAAATCCCGCGATTTATTTGCTACCATGCCCCGACGACGGCAGGGGTAGGTCTTCCCTCCGCGTGAATCCGTCCGGTCCAGGGTATAGATGAAGCGAATCGTCCTCGCATCTATCGTGACGTCGTTGCTGTTTGCCGCGTCCGACGCGCGTGCCGCAAAGGCGCCGCGCACCTCCCGTTCGTCCGATGCTCTCAACGCGGCGCTGCTCCGGCAGGCGCCGGGCCTGCGCGCCGAAGTCCTGCGCCTCGCACTCGACGCCGCGAAGACGGCAGGCGAGCGCGGCCTCGTGCAGCGCAGGGACATCATCACGGTCATCGACTACTCACTTCCTTCGACCCAGCCGCGCCTCTTCGTTTTCGATCTCGCCGCGCGCAAACTGCTGTTCCGCGAGCTCTGCGCACATGGCAAGAACAGCGGTGACAACCGCACGAAGTTCTTCTCGAACAGCCCCGGCAGCCTCGCCACCAGCATCGGCCTTTTCGTTACCGAGGACACGTACATGGGCGGCAACGGGTACTCGCTGCGCCTGCGCGGACTCGAAGAAGGCGTGAACGACATGGCGCGCGATCGTGCGATCGTCATGCACGGCGCGTCGTACGTCAGCCGCGCCGCAATCGCCGCCCTCGGACGCCTCGGCCGCAGCTGGGGATGCCCCGCGGTCCCGAAAGAGGTCGCGAAGAAGATCATCAACACGGTTCGCGGTGGCAGCGCGGTCTTCGCGTACTACCCCGAAAAGACGTGGCTGGCGTCGTCGCAATTTTTCCGCCGCAAGCCGAGCTCGGTCGTCGCCAACAACGACTGACGTGTGCGAGCATGTCCCCTCGCATTTTGAGGAGGGTTCATGAGCTCGAAGAAAATCATCGCCGTCGTCGGGGCCACCGGTCAGCAGGGCGGAGGCCTCGCGCGCGCCATCGCCGCCGACCCCAACAGTGAATTCACGGCTCGCGCGATCACGCGCGACGTCAACTCGGACAAAGCCCGCGAGCTTGCCGCGCTCGGCATCGAAGTCGTGGCCGCGGATGTCGACGACGAAGAGAGTCTGCGACGCGCATTCGACGGCGCATACGGCGCGTTCTGCGTCACGTTTTTCTGGGGACACTTCTCGGCCGAGCTCGAGGTGGAGCAGGCGCGGAAAATGGCCAACGCCGCGCGCGACGCGGGCGTGAAGCACGTGATCTGGTCGACGCTCGAAGACACGCGCATCCACGTGCCGCTGTCCGACGACCGCATGCCGACGCTGCAGGGCAAGTACAAAGTCCCGCACTTCGACGGGAAGGGTGAGGCCGACGCCGTGTTCACCGACGCGGGTGTGCCGACGACGTTTCTCCTGACGTCGTTCTACTGGGACAACTTCATTTCTTTCGGCATGGGTCCGGCGCGCGGCGCCGATGGTGTTCTCGGCATCACGTTGCCGATGGGCGACAGCAAGCTGCCGGGCATCGCCGCCGAGGATATCGGCCGCGCCGCATACGGAATCTTCCAGCGCCCCGAGTTGATCGGACAGTATGTCGGCATCTCCGGCGGACACCTGAGCGGCAATGAAATGGCCGCCGCGTTTTCGAAAATTGCGGGCGAGGAAGTGCGCTACAACTCGGTCGAGCCCGAGGTCTATCGCGGCTTCGGCTTTCCCGGCGCGGATGACCTCGGGAACATGTTCCAGTTCAAGCGCGACTTCGAGACGATCTTCCGCGCGCCGCGCGATGTGGAGCGCTCGCGTGAATTGAATCCGCAGTTGTTGTCATTCGAGGATTGGCTCGGGGCGAACAAGGAGCGGATCACGATCCCGTGAGTCGGATTTCTGCGCGGACCGTGTTCCGGATTCTGGGGCTCTGCGTCCTCGCTTTGATCGTGATGCACATCGTGTCGCGATGTGCAATCCGTTACCTGTCCCTCGGATGGACGATCGAGCAGGTTCTGACGCGGTTCGACCTCGATAGAGAGAGCAGCGTCGGCACCTGGTTCTCGCAGGGGCTTCTGTTGTTGGCGGCAGTGATCGCTGCCGTGATCGCCAACCAGCGGCATCGCGATCGGGCGGCGGATCGAAATTACTGGGTTGGCCTCGCCGTCGTTTTTCTCTATCTGAGCCTCGACGAGGCGGCATCGATCCATGAGATCGCCGTCGCGCCGGTGACGCGACTTCTCGAAATACAGAACAGTTTTCTCGTGCTCGCGTGGATCATCCCGGCGGCGTTCCTGGTGCTCGTATTCGCGCTCGTCTACCTCAAGTTCTGGTGGCGTCTGCCGGCGGACGTGCGAATGCGATTCGCCCTCGCCGGCGTGACGTATGTCGGCGGTGCGCTGCTGATGGAATCGTGTACGTCCGCGTTTGCTGCACGGTATGGAGTGGCGCACTTCGGGTTCATGCTGGTGCAGGCCGCCGAAGAGGGGATGGAGATGGTGGGAGTGTGCATGTTCATTGAAGCGCTGCTGCTGCATGCCAGCAGGATTCTGCCGATGTCGCGGATCGAGATCGTGCGTTAGAGCGCGATCAGTGCCCGCTGCGACCCGAACACGAAGTACGACGAATACCCGGCCTCGCGCATCGCGGACAGCACAGGCTCGAGCTGACCGAGCGTGACGCGGCCGCTGACGCGAAGCTCGATCGGACGGTCCGGTGCAATGCGACGGATCGTCCGCAGTTCGTCCGCGACGTCGGAAGGTTGTACGCGAAGTGCGCCGATGTAGACCGTCGCATCACTCTTCACCGAGACGACATACGTCTCCGGCTTCTCCCAATACGCGTTGCCGGCGCGGATCTGCGGCATGTCGGGAATCGGCCGGAAATCGCAGATGATGCCCATGAACGGCACGTAAAGCGCGAAGGCCAGCGCCATGACTACCGAAGCGAGTCCGGCGGCGAACGCCGCGGACGTGCCGTTGAAGGTCAGGTGGCGGAGCATGGTGATTGGAAGTGTACGCCTCAGGGGGTGTGCGCTGGATGTCCCTTGATAGTTACTGCCTGTTCTGTGGGATTCCGTAATTGTTTATTGCGGGGTAGAACGAAGTGGGCGTACGATCGGCGCTTCAGTGTGAATTGCCAAAAGGACAGTGAACGATGAAGCAATTGCTCCGTTTCGCAATCGTTGCTTTAGTACTAACGCTTGCTCCCGTGTCTGCCGATGCGGAGTGCAAGGAATGCGTAAGCGTCAATTTTCACGTGTGGTGCGACGTGCCAGCCGAGTGGGGATACGAGAACTGCACTACATTCACGAGGGGAAATGTCGTGGGATGCCGCAATGGTCTTCCCATGTGCTACTACATGGAAGTGCAGGGCTGACGCGGGAAAGTTCCCTTGCGACGCCTGCTGCCAGCGGCACTGATCCTCTTTATCCTCCCCGGTTCCTCTGTATTTGCAGACGAACCGAGTACGTCGATCACGATCGATCTGCAGATCAGGTCGAAGACCGATGCGACGCCGTCAGGGACGCTGACTCTTCGATCCGTTTCTGACGGTACAGTCACGCGAGAAATCCCACTTCGAGGCGTACAACTCGTCGTTTGGGGCCGGCGGGGTGCGGAGCGTGTCGTGTCCGTCTCCGCTCCCGGTTGGTGGTCACCCGAACTGCGCGTCACTTTTCCCGCAAACGGATTAATCGCCCCATACAAACTCGACGTCTGGCGAACAGCGATCCTCACCGCCAATGTTGTTGCTGGTGAAAAGAACTTCGATCTGCCGAAGGAAATGGCACTGATTGCGGAGTCGCCTCCAACGCCGACCGAACAGCGTGAGATCGCGCGGGGAACGAAGTTTCCGTGCTCCGCCCAGACACCGACGCTATGGTCGTGCGTTGTTCCGGCAACATCGCTCGACCTGGTTCTGCGCGTACCGACGGCCACGCCCCATTACAGGTGGGGCGTGCGGCCTCTGGCGGATCAGAAGATGTCCTTAGGTACTTTCACTCTGAAGCGCGGTGCGTCGCTCGTTGCATGGCTGGACAGCGAAACTGCAAAGCGGTTGACGGCGCCGGCAAAGGCGCGCCTCATTCGGCCCGTCGCAGACCCTGCGTCGCAAACGAGCGCGCGGCTGTCCGTGCCGGTCGCAGAGAGCGTCGTCAATAGCCGCGGCTGGGTTCAATTGTCGCCGCTTCCGCCGGGAACGTATGTGCTGGAGATCTCCGCAACTGGTTTCGCGCCGGCGCAGATTGCACCAGTCGAGATCTATGAGGGAAAGGAGTCGGCCCTGCGTCGAGGCATTGAGCTGTTTCCACCGCTGACCGTCGATCTGCGGATCGATCCTCCTTTGGACGTCGGAGGCTCGCGCTGGAAAGTAGAGTGGGAACGGCAGGCCGACTTTGCATCCAGCCCGGCGAGTGCTGTACCACTCGTGAAGCATGCGGATGAGCGGGGCAACGTCACCATTGAGAATCAAATCCCGGGAACGTTCTTCGCCACCGTTCAGGATCAAAACGGCAATCGGCTTTGGAGCGAGTCAGTACAGATCGCGACTCAGGAGCAGGCACAGGTTTCCGTGAAGCTGAAGCTCCACAACGTGATTGGAAAACTGTTCCTTGGGGACGATCCGCTCTCTGCGACTCTTTGGTTCGGCGGCAGCGACGCCGACATTCGCGCGCAGATGAAATCGGACGAGTCTGGCGAATTTCACGGTCGCCTGCCCCGCTCTGGCAGTTGGGAAGTCGAAGTCGTGAACGCGGAACGCCACATTCGAGCAGTCCTGACGGTCGATGTACAAGACACAGAGGATGCGCTCGAGATTCGCCTTCCTGACACGAAGATCAGCGGGTGGGTCGTTGATGCCGACGGCGAACGCGTGAAGCGCGGTTCCATCGCAGTGATCTCCTCCGGACACGCCTTTTCTGAGCGGCTGGAAAGCGATGGAACGTTCCTGTTGCGAGGTCTTGCCGCTGGAGTGGTGAGCTTGCTGGCGCGAGATCTGGCCACTGGCGATGCTGCGCCGTCCACCGACCTTCAACTCCAGGAGAATCAAACCCTCCGGGATGTGCGTCTCCAGATTGAACCATCCCGTCTCGTGGCCGGAACGGTGAGATCCCTCGGCTCCCCGCTTGCGGGTGCGCGAGTCACTGCGTCGTCGTTGGATCTCGCGGGACAGCGACTCCCCGGGAACGCCGTTTCTGATGTCACCGGCAGATTCGAACTGCGGCTTGCGACACGAACGCGCCAGGCATTGGTCGTAGTCGCAGCTCCCAGTCGTACGCTTCAATCGTTCGATGTGCTCCTCGAAAAAGACGCGATTGTCCTGGACGTCGCGCCTGTTGGAGGAACGATCGAGATCAGTGCTGATGCGCCGATCTCTGTGACTCGGAACGGTGTGCCACTGCCTGTTGATCACATCTATCGGTGGATCTCCGCACATGGGCAGGTCCTGACGGACACGAAGCCTCTGCGGATCCCCGACCTCGCGCCCGGTCACTATCGAGCCTGCCTCGCGAGCGGGAAGTGCGCCGAAGGAACGCTGGCGCCTCGAGGTCTCCTTGCCTTGAATCTGACCCGATAGTCCGGAAGTCTCGACGGAACGGCGAAAACACGTCATAAACCACCGTCATACAAAGACTTAGGCCGCAAATTTTCTTGATGATCCGGGGTATCTCGACTACCGTCGCGTCCGCACCGTCCTTCGATCCGAACGGCGACTCGATCATCGATCCCGCCGACATCTTCTATCTCGTCGCGTATCTCTTCACCGGCGGCCCAGGACCGGTGGGCGGTGCGGGTGACGCGAACGGCGACAGCGCAGTGGATCCGTCGGACATCTTCTACGCCGTCCACTACCTCTTCAGCGGCGGACCGGCTCCGCTTGCGCGTACGCCGCATGCTCCGCAAACCGCCTCGATCGCCAAGCCGCTCTCAGGCGCGTTGACGCTCGGCCGGGCCGAGCGCCGCGATGGCCGCTGGTTCGTGCCGGTCGTCATGACCACGGACGCTGCACCGAAGTTCCGCAGTCGATCTCACTCCGCGTGCAGTTCAGCGGCGAGGTGACGGATGCGGTCGTGCATCGCGTCGGCACCACGCAACCGGTGTTCGAGATCAGCCGCCGAGATGGCGACTCGATCTCGTATCTCGTCGCATTCGGCGCGAACGCACCGCTCGCGATCACTGAATCGCGCTCGATCGTGATCGCCGAGCTCGAACTGAGCGCGACGGGCGCGACCCGTCTCACGCTCGATCCGCAACTGACGTTGCTCGCCGACGCCGGCGGGATGCGAGGCGATCGCGGCGAACGGCACGCTGCGCCTGTCCGACACGACGCTTCGAGCGCTCGATTGAACGCCGCGCGAGCGCTCGCAGCACGAGCAGAACTGAAGGACGAAAACGAAATGAACCGCATCCAGTCCGCTTTCCGAATCCTTCTGCTGCTCGCCTTCGCCTTTCCGGCGACGCACGCCATCGCGCAGGCCGTCGATCACGTGACCTTCTCGTCCGTCGCCGGAAACGGCACGCTGAACGTGCCGGTGTACATCCGCGACAGTGCCGGCACGCCGCTCGGCATCGATCAACCCGCCGGCTCACGCATCCAGTCGTACAGCATCCGCATGACGTGCGCACCGGCGAGCGCAGTGCAGTCGATCACGTTCACGCGCGCGGGAATCACCGCGCCTTTGACACCGACATTCGAAAGCAGCCCTGCGGCTCCCGGCTCGGTTGCCCTCCTCGACAACTTCGACGAGACGACGAATCTCATCCCGTTCACGTCGAACGCGGCGTTGCCAGGCAATCAGGTCGGCCAGCTGCTCGTGACGCTCGCGCCGGGCGTCATCCCCGGCACGTTCATCACGCTCACCCTCGATCCGCTGCTGACGCAGCTGACCGACGAAGGCGGCACTCCCGCCACCGTCGAAACCGTTGCGAACGGGAGGCTGGCGTTGGTCAACGGATCGATCACCGTCACCGCCGCGCCGGCCGCGGCCGCCGCGGTGCCGACTGTGGGGCAGTGGGGACTGTTGTTGCTCACGTTGGCTCTCGCGTTGGTGGCCCTCCTGAGAACCTAACTCCCACACGCAGGCGCCGTCGAATCTCACATGCGTCACGCGCTGGTTGCCCTTGCTCTGTTCACGGTCGCATGCACGACCACTCAGCCTCCCTCGCCAACAGGCGAAGTCCGCATGGTCGTCGACGAGGCGAATGCGGTGCTCGCGATCCTCGACAAACGCCAGCGCGGCGACACGATCACGGACGCGGACTGGCAACGCGTGTTTGCATCCGAGGGCTACGTTCGACTGAAGGCGCGCGAGCATTCGATGAAGCGGGCGTTCGAGGACGAGACATTTCGTCAGTTCGTGATGAGTGATGAGCTGCTCGCGCGGCGTGAGGAGTTGGCCACTACCGTCAAGAACTGGCTCACGACGGACATCAGCAACGCGGCGGCGAAAGCGCTGGCGTATCTGCCAAAGTCCACACGGCTGCGCGCGAAGGTCTATCCGGTCATCAAGCCGGCGAAGAACAGTTTCGTGTTCGATCTCAGCGGCGATCCGGCGATTTTCATCTATGTCGAAGCGCAGTCGCGCGAGGTGTTCGCGATGACGATCGCGCACGAGTTGCATCACGTCGGTTACGCCGCGGCGTGTCCTGTGCCGGAGGGCACATCGCAATGGATCGGTGCTTTTGGCGAAGGACTGGCGACGCTCGCTGCGGCGGGCGGGCCGCAGGGCATTCCGCAACAGCGACCCGACGTGATGGCGGAGTGGACGAAGCAGATGGCGCAGTTCGATCAGAACTTTCGCGAGGTCGAAGCGTTCCTCTCCGCGGTCGAAAAGGGAGAGCTCACCGGCGATGCGGAAACGAAACGCGGCTTCGAGCTCTTCGGCATCGTCGGTCCCTGGTACACGGTCGGCTGGAAGATGGCGGTGGTGATCGAGAAGACGCTCGGTCGCGACGCGCTGATCGCGGCGAGTTGCAACGGTCGCGAACTACTGCGCACGTACAACCGGGCAGTCGCGATGTCAGGAGAACCGTTGCCAACGTGGCCGTAGTTTGGAGTGCGGCAGCCGCAGCTGCCGCTTTCGTATGCCACAGCGCGTATAACAAACATACAAAAGCGGCAGCTGCGGCTGCCG
>DASYLL010000098.1:0-21399 GCA_036009605.1 Thermoanaerobaculia bacterium
GTCCGTGATCTGCTCGAACGCTCGGGCCGCACGGCGTTGCTCGGCGCGCTCACGAGCTCGTTCGCGCCGCTGCAGTTTTTCGCGGTGTCGGCGTGGGGTCAGACCCCCGAGACGACGATGCGCATTGCCGATTTGCGACCGTCGCGTGCCGAGGAGCCTTTGCTTGCGGTGATGGGAGCGGATCGCGTTCTCGCGTGAGCGTATGAACACCGACATCTATCACTGCGTGTTCACGCACGCGACCGACGGATGGAACGCGAGCGGCGGACGCTTCCCGCCAGTCGAGCGCGATGCTGCGCAGATTCTGCCCGCCGAGGCGTTGGAGGAATTGAAATCGTTCCTCGGCAAGATGATGCCGGAGAGCAGTGCCGCGGCATGGTCGATGCGGCGTTTTGCTGGTGGCACGGAGCGGTTCGCGTGCGTCATCGCTTCGTACAACGGGTTCGAAGATGCGGCGGGACGGGGGGGCGTGCTGAATCACGCGCGCGTCGTGAAGCTCGAGCGCGAGTCATTGTGGTTCGATCCGTTTCCGCTCGTGGCGATGGCGGAGGAGCTCGACATCGAGCTCATTCGCAAGCGCGAGCCGATCGATCGACTGCAGGCGTATCTCACACGCATCGCCGATGAAGACGTTGTCGTTGTGCGATCGCTGTCGCGTCACGATTTGAAAACGCTCCCGCCGCAGCTCGTGCGCGATGTGCTCACGGGCACGCTCGCGGCGATTGCGGACACGCGCGGACGGCGTCGCGTTTTGGCGCCGCGCGGACGGCTTGCGGAGATCGCGCGTGCGTGGGCCGCGTTGCCGGTTGGATTGCAGCGGCTGAGCACGTGGGGATACACGGCGAACGATGGCATTCCGGTGCAGTTGAACTGGACGCTGGATCCGGAAGACGTGAACGTCGAAGAAGCATCGCGCAGCGTCGTTGACTGCGTTGCAAAGTACGTCACGATTCTCGATTCGACGTACGACGTGCGGCAGATCGTCAGTGATGAAGGAATGGATCTGGCGGCGTTCAGCCAGTTCGTGCAGCGCGCGTCGGCGACGGTTGCCGCCACGCTGCCGGAGAAAATCGAAATGCCGAAAAAGAGCAGCAAGGCAGAGCCGCGTCCTCGTGCGCAAACGGAAGTGGACGGAGAGACGGTCGTCGATCTGAATCGCCAGTACGACAGGATGTTCGCTTCGCTGAGGGAGTACGTCGATCTGCGCATCGACGCGCTCGAAGCGGGTCGTGCAGCGAAACCGGCTCCGCGTTCGGCGGAGTCTGCGACTGCGACGTGGCGCGATCGTATTGCAATCCCAGCCGCGATCCTCGTGAGTGTTGTCGTGACCGTCGTCGTCCTCGAATTGTTTGGAATGCTGCGGCTTCGCGAACGCTTTCGCGCGAATCCTTCCGAGACCGCGACGACGACGCAGCAGGAGCCCGCGCCGATCTACACGCCATCCGCGAACGAGACCGTCGAGGACCTGCCGCAGGCGAGCCCGCGATTGCAGCGATTCATCGCAGACGCAGCGACCACCGGCAGATGGAAGGAAGCGTTTCTCGCGTTCAGCGAAGGCGAGCCGGAGACCGTCGCACGGATGATCGAGGAAACGATCAACGATCCGACGACCGGTCGCGTCACGCGCACGACGCTGGCGGATTTTCGCGATCGCATTCGCGGCACCGGAAAGAAACTCGGCGCGGGTGATCGCGAAGCGCTGCGCAAGTACCTCCTGCAATTCGTCGCCAGAAAAGAAGGCTCGGCGGGCGAGCAGATCGTCATCGATGAATCGCTGAAAGACCTGACGCCGGTCGTGGTGCGGTCTGTGAAGGCGCGCACGAATGCCGGTTCCGCCACGGACAATCCGGAAGACTTCGACCTGCAGAGCGAAGCCATTCTCCGCTGGCTGGAGAAGAATCCGTCGTGACCCATCGCATCGAGCAGGTGCTCGTGATGGACACGGACGACATGCCGGGCCGCGGTGGCTACGGCGTGGTCGGCATCTCGCCCGGTGTCACGCAGGCCGAGCGGCTGTTCGTCTCCGAGAACTTCGGCATCAGCGACTACCTGCACGATCGCGAAAACGATCGCCTCTATCTCAGCGTCTTCAACGTGCCGGGCGGACGTCGCGCGCTCGTGCGCCGCTTCGCGAACGGCACGCGTCGTAACGGCACGCAGAGCCGCGTGTTCGTGCACACGATGTTTCTCGAAGACGACACGTTCGATGCGCTGCACGGATTGCCGTGGCTGCTCGCGGATGCGAGTTTTCGTCTGCCCGGACAGCAGCAGTTGCAGCCGCTGACGCGCGATCGCGGTCCGCTGCTGAGCGATCCGAATTTCCGTCCGCTCGAATGGGAGCCGACTGCTGAAACGCAGCAACCACCGGTGACACGATTCAGCAATCGCCTGCGCCAGGTCGAGCGCTGGCTGCAGGACGCAGGGCTGCGGACGACGCCGATCGATGCGGTAGCCGCGGTCATCGCCGCGTTTCAATCGGGACAGCCGGCCGTGCTGTCGCAGGGCGTTTTGTTCGAGCAGTTGACGCTGCTGGCGTGGTCGATGTTGCCTCTGCGCGATCGCGACGAGCGTGCATGGACGCAGCACGATTCGCAGAACACCGTCATCGCCTTCGCGATCGCAAACGCGACCGCGGACGTCACGGTCGACGTCACCGCAGGCGCGACCGCAGTTGCGCGTTGGATCGTCGAGATGAACACGACGTCGGTCGAGAGCTGGCGCGAGTTTCACGACAAGACCACGCGCTGCAAGCTCTCCGCGCGCGGGCCGGCACTCGCCGCATGGAAAAAGTGGCGCGATGCATTGCTCGCGGTCGTCGAGAAGGTCAACGCGGTCGACACGCAGATCGACAACAAGCTCGCCGCGCTCGCGAAGGCAGCGGATCCGAAGGTGCACGAACCGTGGGTCGACGGCGTCGAAGTGCTGCAGATTCTCTGGAGCAACGTGCGTCGCGCGGTCGCAGCAGGCGAGGACGTGCGTCTCGTCGTCGAGCGCTGGGCGTCGCGGCTGACGCGCAGCGGTCTCGATCGCGTGATCTTCCGCGTCCCGCCGCCGGCGGAGTGGCTCGATGCGACCTCGCGCGAGATCGGCGCCGATCCTCTCGTCGACTTTTTCATCCGCGCCACGCCTGACGAATCCGCCGCGGTGCCGACGCGCGCGGCGGTCGGACGTTGGCTGCTGGACGGCCCGCGCAAACGCGGCGAGAAGGTGAGCAGCGAATCGCTCGCGCGGCTCGCCGTCTCGCTGATGGGCGACGAGTCGGGTCTCATCGAGCCGCTCCTCGACTGGCTGCTCGAAGATCCGAACGGACTGGCCGTGCTGCAGAAAGCGCGACAACTGCCCGGCTACGGCAATCTCGTTTTGCTCGCCACGCTGCGCGCGCTGCGCAGACAGCATCCGCAGACGACGTCGTATGTGCGCGACGTGCTGTTGCCGCAGCTCGAACGCTCGCAGGAAACGCGCTCGCGCGTGAACGACGTGATCGCCGATGCCGTGGCAACGATGCTGCGCGATGAGCCGGAGTCGTTCATCCGCTTCGCATCAGGACTCGGCGATCGCACGATCCTGCGTCTCACCACCTTCGTGACCGCGTGGCTCATGAATGAACGCGACCGCACGCTTCCGCTCGCGCGCGAGATCGTGCGCCGCGCATCGGAGCAGCAGTACCCGATCGAGCCGACCGTGACGCTCGCGGTTGCACTCGCCAGATCCGGCGAGCCCGCGACGATCTGGTTTCGCGTGCTGCTTCGCACGGCACGCACGCTCGATGAGGGACTCGAACCGGCCGCGATGAATCGGTTTCTCACCGAGATCGACCAACTGGCTGTCATTCCGAGCGTAGCGAGGAACCCGGGCGGGCGGGGCGCGCAGACCATGCCTTCCTCCCCGCCCACCCAGGTCCCTCGCTCGACGCTCGGGATGACAGCCGAAACGATCGACGCACTCGTCGGTCATCTCAACCACGGAATCGCGTCGCAGGAACGCGTCGGTCGTTGCGTGCGCGCGCTCATCGTGCTCACGAGCCCTGCATGGACGATCGCACTTTCGAACGCAATCGCCGGCGTGCTCGCGTACACGAGTCGCACCGCGGAATGGGACGCGATCGTCGCCGCGCTCGCGGAGAAATTTGAATCAGAAGCAGGAGCAGTCCTGCGGCGCTTCTGGGATCGCATCGATCCTTCCGAAGTCGCAAACGTGAGCACGGCCATGATCGACGCGACGTCGTTCATCGATGGCACCCATCGCGCGCAACTGCTCCAGCTCTGGACACCGCGCCTGCGCCGCCTCCCCGCGGGCGATCGCGCCGAACGCTTCATCAATGTCCTCGCCGAAGTCGCAGGCGGCGTTCCCGCCGCGATGCGCGTTCCGCTCGCGTGGCGCGAGTTGACGCTCGGCACGGCGACGGAAGCAACACTCAATCAACTCGATCTCGATCTCTTCGCGCGCGACGGCGATCGCAGCGAAGAGGAAATGATCGAAGCCCTGCGGTTGTGGTCCGGCGGCGGCACGAGCTTCGAGCGAGCGCGAGCGCTGCTGCAACTTCTTGCCTCCGATCACGTTCTGCCCACCGTGAAGTTCACGTGCGAAGGAATGATCGCCGCGGTGCTCGAAGAACTGTCCGCGGACGATTGGAACGAAGTCGTGCGTTTGCCGCGCGAGCAGCTCTTCGCTCGCGGAATGAGCGCGATGTTGCTGGCGCGGCAACTCGGCGGACAACAAGCCGCGGCAGAAGCGGCGCAGGTGTTCGAGAGCGCCTGTCGCCGAAGCCGGCGCTTCGATGTCGCGGACGGCCTCGCACTCGGCCGCCGCGACCGCACCCCGTGGCGTCGCCTCCAGCGCGCCCTCGGCTTCGGCAGCAAAGGCAGATGAGGACGCGGATGGCCACCTATCAGTGTGAGTTGTGCGGGCAGTATTACAACGAGCCGTGGTGCAGCAAAGACCAGCGCGAACTGACAAGCGAGGTCGATCCTGCCAGCGTGCCGACTGGTGAAGTCGTCGCCGCGATCGAGCGCAACGCCGCCGATCTCGCGGCCGCCGTCGTGCCTCCGCCTGTCGTTACTCCCGAGCCCGCGCCCCGGCCGTCGCGCGTCGTGTCCGAACCATCTGCTCCTCCCGACGCGGAGCCCGCAAAAACGCAGATCGCCGGACTCGCCGAATTCCAGTCGCTCCTCGGCCGCGGTTTCCGTTCGATCGTCATCTGCGGTCTCCCCGGCACCGGCAAATCAGAAATCGTGAACGCGTTCACGAAAGCCAACACGATCTATCGCGGCCGCGCACAGTTCTCGATGTTGCGCGCAACCCTGCGCACAGAACGCGCCCTCGGCGGTACCGTCAAGAACGAGATCTGGTACCAGGTCGCCGACGATCGCCACGTGTTCCTCGATCCTTCGGGCGAGTTCTTCCGGTCGCTCTCGCTGGAAGAACGCAAGCGACTCGCGCTGCCCGACATCACCGACGACTACTTCGATTTCGTACGCGATTCCGTGAAGAGTCTCGCAGCCATCGTGCTCGTCGTCGATCTCTACGGCGGCGGACAGCAGCTCGATCGCTCCGGCTGGCGCGCACAGGAAAACGATCTGACGTTCGTCCTTCCCGCGCTGCGCTGGCTGCGCTTCGAGAAAGAAGCGCGGCCGCCCGGCGTCGGTGTGAGCGTGAACATCGCCGCGCGCGTGCAGAAGATGCCGAAGCTCGACGTGCCGGTGCTCGTGCTTTTCTCGAAAGCCGATCGTCTCGACACGCTCACGAATGAAGTCCCGCTCGATTTCGCGCGCCGCAATCTGCCGATGCTGCACGGCGCGCTGCTGACGCACACGAAACGATTCCGCTTCGACTTCTGCCACACGATGGTCCGCAAAGGCGATGGCGACAGCGCGGTCGATCGTCCATGCGGCGTGCTGCTCTCGATGGAGTGGCTGCTCGAGCGTGGCTTCGGCTGGCTGCCGCGCGTGCCGACGACCTGGCTCGGCGGAGGGAAGCGATGAGCGGTCCTCGCCATCCCGCCGATCGCTGGTTCAGGCCGGCGCTCATCGCCGTCATCGTTCTTTCGATCGCGTGGGGCCTGATCTACTTTTTCGCGCAAACACGCTCGCGCAGTTTCGCGAACCTGCCGGAAGCGATGCGCGAAGAGCTCGCGGCGTTGCCGGTGGTTGCGCGTGCGTCCGCGGACGTCGAGCGCAAGTGGGTGAAGGATGGTTTCGGAGGCGCGCAGTATCTCGTCGCGCCTGTCGGTCCGATGCCGTGTCCCACTGCCGCCGATGGTTTGATCGGACCGCAACGCCTCTCCGCGGCAGAAGCCGTTGCTCTGCAGAACACGGGTGACGCGGACACGCGCATCGAGCGCCTCTCCACGCTCGGCGACAGCGATCCGCAGAATCTACTCGTCGCCCTCGTCCTCGGCACAGAGCTCGTGCACGCGGGCCGCAATGCCGAAGCGGATCGCGTGCTCTCGCAAACCCTCGAGCGCACAAGCGACGACGAACGGATCATCGCCGCATCGCGCGATCCGCGCACCGGCCTCGATCTCAGCGATCAAAGCGTCTCGACCGTCATTCACGTGCATCACGCACTCGGCGTCGCGCGGCTCGCGCAATCGAGCACGCAGCCGCCGTGGAAATCGCTGAAGAACGTGATCGGATCGGTGAAGCCGCTGAGCCAGCGTCGCCTGATCAGCACCTCGCGCGGTGCGCCTTCGTGGAGCAAGTTGCTGATCGCGGCGCCGGGCTGCACTGCGACCGATGCGAACAGCCTTTCGTCGTATGACCTCTACAACAATCTGATCGCGGGCTACATGCGCGGCGGCAACTTCCAGGGTGACGCGCCGATGCGCGATCGTGAGTTCGGCCGCGGCGCGAAAACGTATCCGAGCGCCGTGCATCAACTTCTGCTCGTACAGGTTGTTCGCGCGCAGGCCAACGGTTGGAAGAACGAAGCGCAATTGTGGGCGCTGTCGAACGTCGAGCAGTTGCTCGATTGGCGCCGTCCCGACGACGCGCGTCTGAATCTCAACGCCATTCAGGTGATCGACTGGTGGCTCGAAGGCGATCGCTGCCCCGACGCTGCGTGCACCGCGGAAATGCGCGCAAGCCTCACGGCACAAAAGGACGAACTGCTCGAACAGGCATTCGCTCGACGCAACGTCGCGCCCGATCAGCAACGCGTGTTCGCGCAGGCGATGACGCGTCTGCTCGCCGATTCGCAACTCCCGCGCGCGCGCATCGCCGATGCTGCGACTGCGATGCGCGAATGGCTTCCCGCATCGCAGGCAGCGACGCTCACCGATCTCATCGCCGCCGATGCCGCGCGCGCCGAGTTGCCGCGCTGGATCACCGGTCGCGCCGCCGAGGATGCGGAACCGCCCGAGCAGCGCCTCGGACGCAACGCCGCAGCCTGGCGCAAAGTCGCCGATGTCGATTTCGCAGCTGCAGCAGCGACGTGGGCTGCGACGCGTTCGGCGGGCGAGCAGCGTGCGGTTCTCGTCGCAACGCGTCAGCTTCTCGGCGCCGCGAGTCCTCCGCAAGCGGTCGTCGATCTCGGAGCGAAACGGAGTTTTGGTGACCGCTTGCGCATCCGGCTCGCCGCATCGAAGTGGTGGTGGGGACTGATGGCGACGCTGCTCGCGGCAGTCACCGCGGTGATTCTGATCTGGATCCTCGTCGTGATCCGCGATGCGTGCACGCTGCGCACCTCTTTCTACAACGTCGAGCTCGAACATCTGCGGGCGTCCGATCCGCCGGACCGAGGAAAACAGTGATGGTGCAAATGCTCAGCATCGGTTCGGGGGCGCTCGTGCTTGCGGCCGTCGTCGTGCTTGCGGTGATCGCGTTTCGCACGACGGACATGCAGCGCCGCGCCTCGACGCGCACGCTGTTCCTCGTTTACTTCGTCGGCATCGCACCGGCGCTGGCGATGAGCGCGCTCTGGTGGAAAGACGCGCTGCGCGTGATGATCGAGCTGCACGGCATTGCGTTCCGCAGCGAGAACGGCGCGGTGCTGCGCAAAGACATTCGCGAGCGCTCGCCCGGCAGCAGCCGTCTGCTGATCGGCGACGTCGCCACCCGCGATCGCCGAGTCCCACAGACGCTCCTCGGCACACTCGTGTTCCGCGACGGACTCTCGATCGAGCTGCCGCCACCCGAACGCCGCGCCGGCGTGATCGCGACGACCGCGCATGGATTGCTCGGCGCGCAGGAGATCGAGAACGGCGATCGCATCTGCATCGGCAGTGAATGCTGGACATACAACGAAGACGACGATTCCTTCACGCTCGGCAAAAAGAAGTTCGCGATTCCGCCACGACAGACGAAGGTCCCTGGTCTCGACTGGGCGATCCCCCTGCCGTTTGCGAAGCCGATCACGGCGGGTCTGCGCACGTACTCCGTCGACTTTCTCGCGCGACAGGGAGATGCCGCGCGATCGCAGGATTCGCTGCGTTCGTTCATCGCGTACTCGCAACCGGGCCCGCGTCTGCGCGTGCTCGTGCTCGATGCAAACGTGACTCTCCGCAAAGCTGGACCGGCGAGCACTCGGCCCACCTCATTCGAGGTCGCCGAGGGTTCTCGCATTCATCTCTACACGCTGCCGTCGGCAGGCGAGAGCTTCGAAGCAAACGGCATCACCGAACGCCGCAGCGCGATCTATCGCAGAGGGGTGCGCAGCTTCGCGCTCGATTTCGACACGCCCGAAATTCACTCACTGACCGAGCGCGAGTTGAAGGCGCTCCATCTTGAATCGCAGGACAAGGACAAGCGCGTCGCGCTGGCGATGGGGGACGCGCAGATGATCGATCGCAGCCTCTACTTCACCGGCGCGAGCGAGTCGGTGGCGCTGCAATCGAGCTCGCTCATCGAGCTTCCACTCGCTTTTCCTTCCAGCGCTACGTCCGACATTCGCATTCTTTCGCCGCGCGGCCCCACGGACGCTACGCTCGGCGGCGTCTCATGGATCGGGACCTCGGATCTCGCGGCCGTGCGCATGAGCGTGATTCGTCCGCCGCTGTTGCTACTCCTCGCTGCGCTCGTCCTGCAATTGCTGAAGGTGGGCTGCGCATCCGCTTCGCGGTTCACGCTGGCGCAGGCGCTGCTCGCGGGCTCGCTGGAACTGCTCGCCGGCGTACGACTCATGTTCGGACATCGCACGTGGGCGATGCCGCCGCATCGACTCGAAGCCGCGGAACTGGGTTTGCTCGCGTGGATGATGTTGCCGTGGATTTTCATCGTGGCCAGCGCGCCGGTATTGAGCCTGCGCAGCGTGCGTCGCGACGGGTTCCGCGCGTTTCCGCACGCGTGGCTGCCTGCGCTCGGGGGACTGTTGTTCTCGGCGATCTTCTGTGCGCGACTCGTGGAAGGCCCGAAGAAACTCGTCTGGCTCGCCTGTCATCTGCTCGCAATCGTCGTAGCGCTCTTGCGCTCGGCCGAAGTGCGTGAGTGGTTCAGTCAGCGCTGGAAGAAGTGGTCGGGATCCGAGCTCACGCCGTACCTCGTCTGTGGCGTCGCGTTTCTGGTCGTGCGGGTGGCCCTGCTGTTCTTCGGATTCAAAGAAAGCATCATGTTCCCCGGCGGCCGCGTTTCATTGAGCGCGATTCACATCCCCGCCGCCGCCATTCTGCAGGGCGCGTTTTTGTGGCGCGTCTGGCAACGCACGATCCGCAATGGGCGTCTCCAACGCAACGACCTCCTTGCGGCGTTGTTGCTCATGACGCTCGTCTGGATTCTGCCGGCGGGTTTGACGAGCGACGTCGGTTTGGCGCTGCTCAATGTGCCGGTGTTTCTGCTGCTGTTGTTAGCGATCGATCGCCGCAACGTGATCGTTCGCGTATTGATCGTTCTCACGCTGCTCTTCGTTGCGGGCGCTCCGCTCGCACGCGTCTTCCTGCCAGCCGTTGCGAGCGAAGAGACACTGCTGTCGCTCGCATCCGATTCGAATTACGCGCGCTTCCTTCATTTCGCCGCGCCCGAGCAATTGCAGCAGATGGCCACCAAACGCGGCGAAAGTCTCGCGATCACGTCCGCGATTCTGCAGCGCTACATCAGCACCGGCTTCTTCGGCGTCGGCTATGGACACACCGACGTCAGCCCGCACCTCGGCGACACCGCTTTGCGCGATTTCGCGCCGGCGGTCTTCATCGCAGCGGAATGGGGCCTCGTCGGCACTCTCGCGATGATGCTGCTCTATGCACTCATCGGCTACATCGCCTGGCGCGTCACGCCCCTCGGCACAACGCGCACAGGAATGCCGACGCGAAGTTCGCCCGCAGCGATGGTTGCCGCGGTCGCCGGCGTGACGATCGCGGTCGCCAGCGTGTACATGATTCTCGCGAATCACGAGCTCGTTCTGTTGACTGGGAAAAATGCGTATCTCTTCGGCCTCGATTCTGCCGGCGACGTCCTCGAGACTTTGGGCCTGTTGCTCGTGATCGCATACGGAGCCGCAGTCGCTCGCGATTCCGCCGACGTCGTTCCGGGAGGTCTGCGATGAAACGGCGACAGATCGTTCTCATCGTCGTGGTCGTGCTCCTGATCGCACTGCTCTGGTCGCGTCAATCGTACGAGCCGTTGTCGTACTACTCCTCGCGCAACTACGTGCAGCGCGCGAACGCCTTGATCCGCAAGGGCGCATTGCAGTTCGACTGTCGCAGCGACACGATCAAGCTCACGCCGGCCGCAACTGCATCGGAAAGGAAATGGTTCGAAGAAAGCTATCTCGCGAATGACGTCGAGCTATTCAATCGCAATCGCGAACTGTTCGGACATTTCTTTGTCGTACAGGACTGCCAGCTGCGCGAGCTCAATCCATTCCTGCGTACCATCCGTCTGCCGTTTGCAGAAACAGTGGAGTGGCGCGGCAACATCGAATACTCCGGACCGATGTCCGATGCGTCGCTCGTCTCTTCCAACGGACGAATCATTCGGTTGACGCGTCCTGCTGCGCTGGCGCCGCAGACGGAAGTCCGCACGCCGATCGGCAGCACCAGCGACGTCGCGGCGGAGATCGTCCACTTCGATTTCGGCGGCAGCGCATTGACGCCCGGGATCGAAGTCCACAGTACAGGCGGCGTGTCCGTCATCGAGCAGCGCGTGAAACGCGGCAGCGCCTCCGAAGTCCGGCTGCTCGGCAATCTCTTGTCCGAGGGGCGGATTGCGCGGCTCGTGTCCGGGGACTGGTTGCATCTTGCGAAGCCGGCGAGCGAAACGTTTTTATACACTGCGGAGAAGCGATTCGAGCGCCTCAGCATGATGCGTACGCGCAATGCATCCGAAGAGCGCACGTCGACCGAGATGGAGCCGCTGCTACGTTGGGTTGGCGGCGAAAACGGCGACGAGATGCTCACGTTCGGCGATGCGCTCGCGCGGAGCGTCACGAACGCGATGCTACAGGTCGAGCCCGGACGCGCGGCAAAATTGCGCGATCAATTCGACATTCAACTCAGCATCGACCGTTCGCTGCAGTCCTCGCTCGATGAGACGTTGCGCACGTATGCGAGTGGTCTCGTGCGCGATGTTGCAGCGGGCAATCCGTTTCCCGCGTCCGTGACGATCCTCGATGGCAAATCGGGCGAAATTCTCGCAGCCGCGAGTTTTCCGTCACAAGCGGATCTTGCATCTTTGCAGGGCATCAGTGATGACGAGCGCCGTCGTCTGCTCATCAATCACAACTTCAAGCGCCATCCGATCGGCTCCGCGGGAAAACCGTTCTTCTATGCGAGCGTCGCCAGCCGGCATCCGTTCCTGCTCGATCTGACCATCGCGCCGCATGGTCCGCAACTGCGACGCGATGGCGGTGAAGGCGAGCGCGAAGTGATGCAATTCTTCGTCGGCCAGGACTACAAACTCTGGCCGCACGCCGACGTCTGGACCGACTTGCCGCTCGCAATCGAGCGTTCGTGCAACAAATTCACGGTCGAGATGGCCACGCTCGCGCTCGCGGCCCCGCGCGATCTTCGCGATCGCACGCTTTCGCGCCCGCTCGATCAGGTCTTCACGCGACAGGCGGACGCACAGTGGCCACGGCCCGGCCAGCCATCGGGAATCCGCATTGGCAGTCAGGAGCTCGATTTCGCGCCGTCGCTCGGCGTCTACATGAAGGGCGACGGCAAACTGCCGAAAGCCACGGAAGAGACGACCGCCGTCATGACACCGGGCAGCCTCGATCGCATCGACGAGGCGCCCTTCGTTCAGGAGTTTGCAGAAGTCACGGGCGTGCGTACCTACGCGGGACTCGCGGCGCCCGACGTGCCGGTCGAGGAAAGCAGCATCGGCCGCTCCGCAATGGTCACCATGCATTACGACCTCCGTCCGTGGCGCACGCTCATCGAACGCTTCACCGCCGATCAGAGCAGCGAATCCGCGTGGAAAGTGCGCGCCGCACTTCAATCGGTCTCGCCCGAGCGCGTGAATCTCTCCCTCAATCAGGTCACCGACTTCCGCACCGAGTTCGTCAGCCTCCTCCTCGGCGGCGCGAGCGCACAATGGACAAACGTGCAGTTGGCCGAGGCGTTGTCGCGGCTCGTTACGAAGCGACAGGTCGAGGCGACGATGCTGCACGCGCTTCGCGATCGCAAGACGAAGAACCCGATCGATCCGCCCGCGCCTGCATTCGCCGAGCTCGCGATTACAGATGAAGCCCGCTCTGCTGTACTCGATGGCATGACGCGCGTGATTCTCGGCACACAAGGCACCGCCCGTCCGCTCGCGCCGCACGTCAATGCACTGAAAGCACGTTTCCCCGGTTTCAATATCGCCGTCTTCTCGAAAACCGGCTCACCGACGGTGGCGCGTCCCGAAGCGCGTCCCGTCGGTGAAATTCTCGCGGCGCTCGTCACACGCGGAACGCTCTTCATGAATGGCGAACAAATCGCTGTTTCCACCGACTGCCGCCGCGTCGTTCCTTACGCGCGTCCCGGCACGAAGGGACGCGCATCCTATCTCGCCGCATTGGGAACCGCGACGCGAGCAACTGCGCGCAGAGTCAGTCAGCCCGCGTCACCGCGCACCATTCAACGCATCGCGGCCTACACCGATCGCTACTATCGCTATCGCACGCAATTGACCTTCGCATCGCCGGCCGCCGTTCGCCTCAATGAGTCCGCGTCGTCGCCAATTCACGTCGTGGCCGGTCAACTCATGCTCAATCGCAACCACGCCATCTTCGATCCGACCGAACAGATCGATTCGAGTGCCGTGTACATCATGTCCATTGCGAAATGGCGAGGCACGAATGCGATTCCGACGGCCGACGATCTTGCACAGCCCGACGCGCGCGTGATTACCGCAGTGTTCTATTTCGACATCGGTCCCGGCAGCACCGTCGCCGTCGAAGCCGCGCGGCTGATGTTGCCTCGCATCACGGAGTTGCTCCAGACTGAGCAACCATGAATCGAAGGTCGTTCGGCTTCTGGGGCGTTGATCTCTCGCCCGCGGACTTTGCGTGCGCGTTGGCCGAGGCGGGGATTGTCGAAGGCGATGAGAAGCTGCTGATCTGGCGGTTGTCCGCCGATCACCTGCCGATCCTCCGAAATTCGGACAATGGGAAGGAGTACGCCGAGCGTTGGAAGCTGCGCGGCGGAAATCCGCGCATCGAGATCGATCCTGCGTTCGATACGCGACAGATCGTCGATGCGGCGTGGGTGTTCGAGACGTTGTCGATTCCCGAGGTTGGCGCCGGGGCGGTTTACATTCGCGCGGAGGAGCCTGTCGCGAAGGTCGTCCTCGAATGGCCGTTGCGCATTGGCGTGTTGCCGTCGACTGAAGCGTCGGTGTTACTGAAGGAGTTTCGGCAATATCACTACGCCGACAAGCTGGTCACGTTCGTCGAATTGAGCGACGCGGAGCGCGAATGTGATGTGCTCGTGTTGCCGTTTGCGTTGCGTCAATCGGTCGCGCATCTTGCGGCCGCGCCGTTTCCCGTGCGCTGCGATCTGGCGATCATCCTCGGTCCGACCGATGCCTCGGCGCGCAGTGCGATGTCGCTCGTTGGAGCGATTCGTTCCCTGTCGCGCGGCGCCGGTGTCGCGCTCGCGCCGACGGCGGAAAAGATGCGCGGGTATTGGTTCGGGCGGTTCATCGACGAGATCTCGCACAATCATCCGCTCGATGTGGCGTTGCGGCGTGCGTCGCCGAACAGGAATTCGCCGCCGATGGTCGTCGCGTCGCGGTTGCTCGCGCAGTGGACGCTCGCCAGGCGCGTCGAGATCGTTCGTCAGAAGATCGCGGCGCGCCCGCGGCGACGCGGAACCTCGATCGATCTCTCGGAGCACACCGCGTACACGCTGGATCTGCCGAGGTCGGCCACGTTCGATCAGATCGAGGGCCGGCTGGAGAAGGCGGACGAACGCAGCTGGGAAGCGGAGAGCGACATGGCGACGGCGTCCGCGGAGATCGTCGCAAGTGCGGCTGAGGCACTGAGCGAGCCTGCGACCGTCGAGCCGCGCTGGATTCAGGCGAAAGTATTCGCGGACGACGCGCCGGTCGAACATCAGTTCCGCTGGAGAGCACCGCACGAAGTGCGCGTGCGCATTGGACCCGACGACAAAAACTGGCTGCACGGCGAAGGCGTGTTTCCCGATCATCTGTTGCCCGATCAGGAACGAGAGCATCTGCTCACGGTGATTTTCTTCGTGCCGCAGCCCCTTTCCGAGCCGCAGCTCGGCACGATCCTCCTTCCGCGAAGCGGCGAAAGCAGCACGATTTCCTTTTTCTTCAAGCCGTTTGCGGCCGGACCGTTCGAAGCACGCATCACAGTGCTCTATCAGAACCGCGTGTTGCAGACCGCGCTGCTCAAAGGCACGGTCACGAAGGACGAGCCGGATGCGAGCGCGAAGATCGAGGTCGTGACCGAGGCGGTGATTCGGCCGGGGATGTACGACCTGTCGAGCATGGAACGCGGCGACGCTGCGATTGTCATCAATGAATCCGTGACCGGCGAATCGGGGGCATTGAAGACAGGCGCGGGTCGCGCGTCGTATGTCTCGCTCGACGATCTGAAGGGCGAGATCGACTGGTTCGACGATCAGCTTTCCGCGATCGCCGACGATCCCGATTCCTACGACGGACTGTTTGCTCCAGCGACAGTGCAGATGCTCGTCGATTTCGCGCAGCACGGCAGTCTCCTGTACGCGCATCTCACCGATAGCAAAGACTTCGAAAAACTCACCGACGCGGAGCGCATTCAAATCGTCGCCGCGAAAGCAGAGGCCCGTTTTCCGATCGAGTTCGTATATGACCGCGAGCTCGAGATGGGCGTCAATGCACTTTGCGCGAACGCCGTCGATGCACTCCTGACCGGCAAGTGCGACGCCGATCATTCAGGCCTCGTCATCTGTCCCCTCGGATTCTGGGGACTGCGCAAAGTCATCGAGCGCCACATTCACGATCCGAACATCGACCTCCCTGCGAGCGCTGATTTCGAACTGCGCGCTGTTCCTGTCGATGGCCGCACGCGACTCGACGTCCTGAAAGCCGCGCTGCTCGCCGCATCGAACAAAGTCGATGCGGTCGCGGCGGGCGGCATCGCGCGCGTGCAGAACGCGCTCGGCAGCATCGTCAGCATTCCTCCGGTTTTCATCGACAACTGGCAGGACTGGGAGAACGGCGTGAAGACCGCGCCGACGCTGCTCGTGCTCATCGTGCACGTTGAAGAGGAAGCGAATCACCTGCAGAAGATGGAGATCGGCGACCAGGAGTTTCTCGGCGCCGCGTTTCTGAAGTCGAAATTCATCCGCGATCCGAGCACGAACCCCGCCCCGCTCGTCCTGCTCCTCGGATGCGAGACCGGCGCGGCCGACCTCTCGTTCCAGGGCTTCGTCGCGCAGTTTCGTCGCGGCGGTGCAGCGGTCGTGATCAGCTCGGGGTCGACGGTGCTCGGGCGTCACGTCGTTCCGGTGACCGAGGAACTGCTTGCGCAGTTGAAGGTGCTGAGCTCGGGGGAGAAGACCTCGATCGGCGAGGCCATGCGCGCGATTCGCCGCTCGATGCTGGCGAAGGGAATGCCGATGGTGCTGGCGCTCAATGCTTATGGCGACGCCGACTGGCGACTCGCCTGAACTGGAGGTCGTGTGTTCTCGATCGAGATGCTTCCCGCTGCGCAGGGCGACAGTTTGTGGATCGAGTACGGACCGGATGACGGTCCGGTCAGGCGAATCCTGATCGACGCGGGCATGGTGGCGACGTACGACATCATCCGCCAGCGCATCCTCGACCTTGATGAAGACGACCGCTGCTTCGAGCTGCTCGTCATCACACACGTCGACTCCGATCACATCGAAGGCGCGATTCCGTTGTTGCAGGACAAGATCCCCGGTCTCCAGTGGGGAGAGGTGTGGTTCAACGGATATCGCCACGCCAGCGAGTTCACGCAGGACAAACTCGGCGCGCTGCAGGGCGAGTATCTGTCGGTGCTGATCGACAAGGCCGGCGTCCCCTGGAACGAAGCGTTCGGCGGTGGTCCAATCGTGACGCGCGAGAACGAGAAGCTTCCGCACGCGAACTTCAGCGGGATGAAACTCACCGTGCTCTCGCCGACTCCGGAGCGGATGCGCAAGCTCGCCGCGGAATGGGAGAAGGTGCTCGAAGAAGAAGGTCTCGATCCGAACAATCCGAAGAAGACATTGGCGAAGCTCGCGACGGTGAAAAAGCTGCAACCGGATGCGCTCGGACAGATCAAGCTCGAGAAAATTGCGGAAGAGGAAGCGAAGCTCGATACGACCGTGGCGAATGGGAGCACGATTACGTTGCTGGCTGAATACGAAGGCAAGACGGCGCTGCTCGCAGGCGATGTGTGGGCGCCGGTTCTGACCGCTGCATTGAAGCACCTCAATGCCGAACGAAACAGCGCGCGACTCGAGCTCGACGTCCTCAAAGTCCCGCATCACGGCAGCGTGCGCAACATGACGCGCGAGCTGCTGGAGCAGATTAAGTGCAAGCGCTATTTGTTTTCGACGAGCGGCGCGATTTTCGATCATCCCGACGACGGCGCCTTCGCGCGCATCATTACGTGGGGCGGCGCGCGCCCGAAGCTCTATTTCAATTACCCGCCGCAGGAGAAGCGTCTGTGGGATCGCGAGTCATTGCAGACGCGCTATGGATATCGGACGTTTTACCCGAAAGACGGCGAGACGGGATTGCGTGTAGACGTCTGAGCGTCTGGAGGTATTGATGGTGATACGGACCGTAAGTCCTTTTGCTGGCGGCACTTACGGCTGAGGCCGTCTTCGGCTGACGTACAATCCGCGCGATCGTTCAAGTGAGGTTGCGCCGATGAATTTTGATCGCGCCACAATTAATTACCCGGATGGCCGGGTCGAGCAGGTTTCCCCTGCAGAGTTCTATCTGATTCCACTCGGGCTGCGCATCGAGTTATTGACCGCCGGTCGGATGAAATTCGAGAGAGACAAACAGCTCATTTCGCCGCTCGAGGCATTGAAGAAGAAATGAGAGCCCGACGCTGGATTATCACGGGAGCTCTCCTCGCCGCCGCGCTGGTTTGGGCGGCAACTGTAGCAGCGGCGTATCAGACGATTCGCCGTTTCGAAAGCACTCCCGGAACCGCCGCGATCGCTCCAGCGACATGGCCGGCGCGCAGCAGCGTTCCGCGTACTGACGGAACGTGGACGCTGGTGATGCTCGTCCATCCGCATTGCTCGTGCAGCCGCGCCAGCGTCAAAGAGCTCGAAGCCGTGCTCGAGAAAGCGCAGCGCTCCGTGCAGTCTCATGTGCTCGTGTTTCGACCGAGCGAGTTTCCCGCGGGATGGGAACAGACGGACGTATACAAAGCCGCGACGCGGTTGCGCGGCACACGCGTCCTGATCGATCAGGACGGCCGCGAAGCCAAGCTCTTCGGAGGCTTCACCTCGGGACAGACATTTCTCTATGACAACAGCGGCACGTTGCGCTTCGAGGGCGGCATCACCTCGCTGCGCGGCCATGCAGGATTGAACTCCGGACGCGCGGGAATCATCCGTATTGCGAACACGCGCGACGGCAACGGAACGCATCCGGTATTCGGCTGCGCGATCAGCTCCAAACCGGCGAGAGGAGAGAACCGATGAGCACTATCACGAATGACGCGCGTGCCCAGGAAATCTACGCGGAACAGATGGTCCAGCGGCGCGTCCGCGTCGATCGCATGTTCGCCGTGCTGCTCGTCGTCGAATACGTCGCGGGCATCATCGCCGCGCTGGCGGTCTCTCCGTTCGCATGGGAAGGCAAGGACCGCGTCCTGCACATGCACGTATGGGTCGCCGTCCTCGGCGGCGCCGGCATCATCATCCTGCCGATTCTCATGGCGATCTTCCGCCCCGGCACGGTGATGACGCGTCACGTCATCGCAGCGTCGCAGATGCTCTCGTCCGCGCTACTCATCCATCTCACCGGCGGACGCATCGAAACGCACTTCCACGTCTTCGGCTCGCTCGCGTTCCTGGCGTTCTATCTCGACTGGAAGGTGCTCATGACCGCGACGACCGTCGTCGCCGCCGATCACTTTCTGCGCGGCATCTATTGGCCGGAGTCGGTGTACGGCGTGAGCAATCCCGAGTGGTGGCGCTTTCTCGAGCATGCCGGCTGGGTCGTCTTCGAGGACGTGTTCCTGATCTGGTCGTGCATCCTCGGCAGTCGCGAGATCGCCGCGTCGGCCGCGCGGCAGGCAGAGGTCGAGCAGTTGTCGGAACAGGAACAGTTGAAGAGCGCCGCGCTGGAAATGGCGCTCGCGGAGATGCAGGCCACGGCGTAGCCGGCACGGCCGGCCGCACCGGTTGCTGCGCCGAGTGGCACGTACGGCTGCCAAGTGGGGTCGCTTTGCGCCGAGGGCTCATGGAAGGCGGATGAGAGGTCGCTCTCCCGGCCCAAGTACACTCGTGGAATGCAGGATTTCATCGCCGGCCTGCCGAAGGCCGAGCTTCACCTCCACATCGAAGGCACGCTCGAGCCCGAGTTGATGTTCGCGATGGCGCGGCGCAACGGGATCGCGTTGCCGCACGCGTCCGTCGACGCGCTGCGCCTCGCGTACGACTTCCGCGATCTGCAATCGTTCCTCGACCTCTACTACCAGGGCGCGGGCGTGCTGCAGACGCGGCAGGATTTCTACGACATGACCGCGGCGTATTTCTGCAAGGCCGCGTCGCAGAACGTGCGGCATGCGGAGATCTTCTTCGATCCTCAGACACACACGCATCGCGGTATCGCGTTCGAGACGGTCATCACGGGCATTCACGATGCGCAGGTCGATGCCGAACGCGACCTCGGCGTCACGTCGAAGCTCATCCTCTCGTTTCTGCGCCATCTCAGCGAAGACGACGCGATCGAGACGCTCGACGCAGCGATGCCGTTTCGCGATTGGTTTTTCGCGGTCGGCCTCGATTCCTCAGAGCAGGGACATCCGCCGAGCAAATTCGAGCGCGTGTATGCGCGTGCGCGAGAAGCGGGCCTCATCGCCGTCGCGCATGCCGGCGAAGAAGGACCGCCCGAGTACATCCGGGAAGCGCTCGATCTGTTGCATGCGAAGCGCATCGATCATGGCGTACGTTGTCTCGAGGATCCGAAACTCGTCGACCGACTCGTCGCGGAACAGATTCCACTCACGGTCTGTCCGCTCTCGAACATCCGATTGCGCGTGTTCGACACGATGGCCGATCATCCGCTGCGCACGATGCTGCAGCGCGGTCTTAAGGTCACGATTAATTCCGACGATCCCGCCTATTTCGGCGGATACGTGAACGAAAACTACCTCGCCGCCGCACAAGCGCTCGGACTCACGCGCGAAGAGCTGGAGCAACTGGCGAAAAACTCTTTCGAGGCGAGCTTCCGATGAAACTCCTCGGCATCGTCGGCGGCATCGGACCTGAATCAACGATCGACTATTACAAGAAGCTCGTCGATTCGTGGAAGCGGCGGAATCCGGACGGCAGCTACCCGCGCGTGATCATCAACAGTATTGATGCGACGCCGCTTGTGAATTCGTTCACCCGTGGCGATCTCGCATTCGCGGCCGAGGAGTTGACCGCAGCGGTGCGGCGTCTCGCGAATGCCGGTGCGGACATCGCGCTGATCGCGGCGAATACGCCGCATCTCGTCTTCGATGAAGTTGCGCGCGCTGCGACGATCCCGTTGATCAGCATCGTGGAAGCGACGCGCGAAGCCGCTCAATCGCAGCGCTTGCAGCGGCCGGCGTTGTTCGGCACGCGATTCACGATGACGGCCGCGTTCTATCCGGACACGTTCCGCCGCGCGGGAATGACGATCGTGATCCCGAATGCCGAGGAGCGGGACTTCATTCACGACAAGTACATGAATGAGCTCTTCGTCGGGATGTTCCGCGACGAAACGCGGTCGCGGCTCGAAGCGATCGTCGCGGAGATGAAAGAACGCGACGGCATCGACGGGCTCATTCTTGCAGGGACGGAACTACCGCTGATCCTGAAGAACGCAACTTACGCCGGCGTTCCCGTGCTCGACACGACACAGATTCACGTCGAAAGCGCGGTGACCCGCATGCTCGAAAAGGAGAATTGATCATGTCTCGCACGTTCTGTATCGCACTCACGCTGCTGTTTTCGTTCGCTGCAATGGCGAAGGATCTGACCGTCAATCTGAAATTCGTTCCGCAGGAGGGCGTGCAGTCCGAATCGCCCGACATCCCGCCGGCGATGCTGGAGCAGCCGTACGAATTGCGCGTCGAAGACGGACGTGCCGCTGCCGATGCGCTCACGATTGGCCAGGGGACGGATGACGACGATCACAAGTTTCCGATCCGTGCCGGCAGTGACGTGATCCCGTACGTCAAAGACACGCTGAGCGAGCTGTCGGCTGACTGGGGTCTCAAGACCGCGAAGCCGGGCCCGCGCGTTCTCACCGTGAAGCTCTCGCGTTTCTTCATCGACGAGAGCAACAAGGCGCTCGGATCGATGTATGCGTCCGAGGTGAAGCTCAGCTGGGTGTTGAGCGACGCGAAGGGGACGAAGCTCGCGGAAGGCGCAGGCTCCGGGTCCGCGAATCGCTATGGCCGCTCGCGCAGCGGCGACAACATCAGTGAAGTGCTCAGCGATGCGCTGAAGGAAGCGTTCACCGATGTACTGGCGACGCATTCTCTGCAGACGGCATGGACGTCGGGCAAATCCGTCCGCGGTGGTGCGAGCCCCAGTGGTGGCGCCGCCGATTCCGTCGAAGAACG
This sequence comes from Thermoanaerobaculia bacterium, assembly GCA_036009605.1. GTDB lineage: Bacteria > Acidobacteriota > Thermoanaerobaculia > Gp7-AA8 > Gp7-AA8 > QHVT01. Next base: position 21,160 of record DASYLL010000098.1, read on the forward strand.
CCTGCGCAAACTCGATGATCTGCTGAAGAAAACGCTGATCACGAAAGAGGAATACGACAGGAAGCGCGCTGAGGTCCTGAAGGACGTGTAGTGAGCTGGCAGCCGGACGTCCTCGACGGTTTCGAGCAGAGAACGCTCACTCTGCCGGACGCGATCGACGGTCCGGTGGAAGTGGTGCTCGTGCGAAAGCGGAGTGCGTCCGCGAGCAACGCGGGCGGGCGCTACACTCACGGATTCGTC
>DASYLL010000099.1:0-9263 GCA_036009605.1 Thermoanaerobaculia bacterium
GACCGTCCGCGATTTCGTGGATGAGGAAGTGCTTCCGATCATCGAGCACGCGAATCGCGAAGAGAAGTTCCCGTTTCACCTGATCCCGAAGATGGCCGAGATGGGTCTCTTCGGCGCAACGATCAAAGATTACGACCTCCCCGGCCTCGGGCACGTCGCGTACGGCCTGATCATGCAGGAGCTCGAACGCGGCGATTCCGGCCTGCGCTCGTTCGCATCCGTGCAGTCGGGTCTGGTCATGTATCCGATCAACACCTACGGCTCGCAGGAACAGCGCGACTACTGGATCCCGAAACTCGCCGCGGGCGAGAAAATCGGCTGCTTCGGTCTCACCGAGCCCGACTTCGGCTCGAACCCGAGCGGCATGCGCACGCACGCTCGCAAAGACGGCGATTCGTGGGTGCTCAACGGCGCAAAGGCGTGGATCACGAACGGCTCGATCGCCGACGTGGCCGTCGTCTGGGCGAAAGCCGAAGGCACGATCCGCGGCTTCCTCGTCGAAAAGGACACGCCCGGATTCAGCACGGCGTTTCACATGGGCAAGTTCTCGCTGCGCGCGTCCGTGACGTCGCAGCTTTTCTTCGAGGACTGTCGCATTCCGCTCGAGAACGTGCTGCCGGAGACGAACGGCATCAAGTACCCGCTCGGTTGCCTCACACAGGCGCGCTACGGCATCGCCTGGGGCGTCCTCGGCGCCGCGATGGCGGTCTACAACACCGCGCTCGACTACACGAAGTCGCGCATCCAGTTCGGCGGACAGCCGATCGCCTCGCATCAGCTCGTGCAGAACAAGCTGGCGTGGATGGTCACCGAGATCACGAAAGGCCAGCTGCTCGCGCTGCAGGCCGGCCGGATGAAGGAACAGGGCAAGCTCAAGCCGCAGCACGTTTCGATGGCGAAGATGAACAACTGCAACATCGCCCTCGAATGCGCGCGCATCGCCCGCGACATGCTCGGCGCAAACGGCGTCTCGGATGAGTATCCGGTGATCCGCCACATGATGAATCTGGAGTCCGTGAAGACGTACGAAGGTACGCACGACATCCACAACCTCATCATCGGCCACACGGTCACCGGCATCGCCGCGTACAACCCGCCGATGCCCGCGAAGCTCGAACAGGAATTGAGCGCGGCGGCAGAAGCAGCGCATCAAGCGGCAGTCGCGACGAAGTAATCATCCCACCGCGAATACGAGTAAAGAACGGAGCGTCATGGAATCGAGTCTTGAAATCGGGTTTCTGCGTGCGTCCGAAAAAGCAGCCATCGCGGCTGCGCGCACGATGGGGTACGGCAAGCGGAAGTTCTCCGATCAAGTCGCAGTCGAGGCCATGCGCGAGGAGCTGAACAAGCTCAAGATGCGCGGCAGCGTCGTCATCGGCGAGGGAGAGCGCGACAAAGCGCCGATGCTGTACGTCGGCGAGCCGCTCGGCCGCGGTTGGGCTGAAGCGGAGATCTTCCCCGAGGTCGACATCGCGGTCGATCCGCTGGAAGGCACGAACCTCTGCGCCACCGGCTCCGCCAACTCCATCGCCGTCATCGCGGCATCGGAGAAAGGCGGCCTGCTCAACGCTCCCGACATCTACATGGACAAGATCGTCGTCGGCCCCACCGCCGCCGACGCCGTCAGCCTCAACGCCACGGTCGAAGAGAATCTCCACCGCATGGCCGAGGCGTACCAGCGCGATGTGAATGAGCTCGTCATCGTGGTGCTCGATCGCGAGCGCCATCAGGACCTCATCGCGCAGATCCGTGAAGCCGGCGCGCGCATCAAACTGATCACCGACGGCGATCTCTCCGCCGGCATCGCCGCAGCAGTTCGCGGCACCGGTGTGCACGCTGCGATGGGTGTCGGTGGCGCGCCGGAAGGCGTCCTCACCGCCGCAGCCATGCGCTGCCTCGGCGGAAAGATGCAGGGTCGCCTCAAGCCGCTCGAGAAGTGGCAGGAAGCGCGTCTCCGCTCGATGGGCTTCAAAGACGACGAGAAGATCTACGACACGCTGGAACTGGCGTCGGGCAACGACATCATCTTCAGCGCCAGCGGCGTGACCGATGGCGACCTGCTGCGCGGCGTCCGCTTCTTCGGTGGCGGCATGCGCGTGTCATCGCTGTTCATGTCGCTGAAGTCGAATCAGATCCGCTTCGTCGACACGATCTATCGCGAAGAGGGATCGAAGCTCGCGGTCAGCTTCACCTAGCCGGCACGGCCGGCAGCGCTGGTTGCTCCGCCGCTGGCACGTACGGCTGCCAAGTGGGTTCGTTTCGGTTTGGGGTGCGGCGGCACTCCAAACCTTCATTTCTTGAACAGTCCTCGGAACCCCTTCGGCACCGGTGCCGTGAACACCATGTGTTTGCGCGTCACCGGATGATCGAAGCCCAGCAGTTTTGCGTGCAGGCCGAGACGGCCGATGGGGTTCACTTCACTTCCATACATGCGATCGCCGAGGACGGGATGTCCCGCTTCGGAAAGATGGGCGCGAATCTGATTCTTGCGTCCCGTTTCGAGTGTGACTTCGAGCATCGAGTAGCGACCGTTGGTCTCGACGGCGCGGTAATGCGTAACGGCAAACTTGGCCTCCGGATGTTCATCGACGCTCACCATCTTCAGATCGCGCCGCTCGCGCAGAAACGAACGGAAGGTTCCCTCCTCCGGATCCATCTCCCCTTCGACCAGCGCGATGTACACGCGATCGACTGTGTGCGCCGCGAACTGTTCCTTCAACTGCTCGCGTGAGTACGCATTCTTCGCGAAGATGAGAACACCCGAGGTTTCGCGATCCAGGCGATGCACGACCTGGATGCGCTCCTCCCCTTTCTTCTGTCCGAGATAAACGTTGAGGTACGCCTGCGCGGTCGTTTCGCGCTCGCGTTCCGTCGCGACGGTGAGCAGGCCGTTCGCTTTGAGCACGACGACGACGTCGTTGTCTTCATGGAGAATCGCCAGCCCCTCGGGCAGATTGCGATGCACGGCCTTGTCGGCGACATCGATCGTGTCGTCTTCTTCGAGCTCGCGTCGCGCGTTTTTCTCGATCTCACTGTTCACGCGGACGCGGCCCGTCTGCAGCATTTGCCGCAGCGTGGTCTTGCTCGAATGCGGGTACATCACGGCCAGCGCTTCGAGTAACGGCTGGCTCTGCAGAACGGCATGCCTCACGCGCGGATCACCATGACGCGCACGATACAATCCGGCGCCGGAGGAAGGAACCATGGAGTATCGAATCGTCGGTGACGTGATGCAGGCGTTGCAGATCACGCTGAAGCAGGGCGAAGAGGTTTTCGCCGAAGCCGGATCGATGCTCTACATGGCCAACGGCGTCGAGCTGCAGGCGAAGATGCAGGGCGGCGTGATGAAGGGACTGATGCGCAAGTTCCTCGCAGGCGAGTCGATGTTCATGAGCGTCTTCCGCTCGAATGTCGCCGAGGGAAAGATGGCGCTCGCGAATCCGATCGCAGGAAAAATCTTTCCGCTCGAACTGCGCGGCAACACGGTGCTCGCGGAGCGCAACGCCTTCCTCTGCGGCATCGGCAACATCGACCTCTCGATCGCGTTCACGAAGCGTTTCGGCGCGGGCCTGTTCGGCGGCGAGGGATTCATCCTGCAGAAGCTGACGGGCAATGGCCTGGTGTTTCTGCACGCCGGCGGCAACGTCCTCGAGTTCGATCTCAAACCGGGCGAGCAGATGCGGGTCGACACCGGCTGCATCGTCTCGATGGCAGACACGGTCAGCTACGACATTCAGTACGTCGGTGGATTCAAAAACGCGCTGTTCGGCGGCGAAGGTCTCTTCTTCGCAGCGCTCACCGGACCGGGACACGTCGTGTTGCAAACTCTTCCCTTCAGCCGCTTCGCGAATCGCATCACTGCTGCCGCAGGTGGAAGAGCCGGCGAATCGCGCGGCCTCGGTGGCCTGGGCAACAACATCCTGGGCGGCGTGATCTCCGATTAACGGGTGGATCTAAGGCGCGCATTTTTGTACCATCAGCACGGTCCTGGGGAGGAAAGTGCAGATGATGCGATTGCTCGTACGCTCGCGCAGTGGGAACCTGGTGCTCGCGATCCTCGGTGGGATCTATACCGTCAGCGCGTTGTGTGTCCTGGCGTGGTTCGTCGTCGACATGTGGCTCGCCGACGGCACAATCGATCGCCTGTTGCAATTTGCGCTCGTGGCCGCCGGCGCGTGTGGTGTCTGGTTCGTGGTCAACGCCCTGGCGAATCTCGGCATACGGCCGCATCCCGGACAGCAGCAACGCGGCGCCTGATCATTCATCCCATATCGAATGCTGCTTCGATCCACAGGTAACGGAGCGTGTTCCTGTCCCGCGCCCGCGTTCCGATCACGTATTTGGCGAAAAGCAGCACGCGCCGCACCGACGAATGCGGGACCGCTTTCGCCGCCAGATGCGCCCGATGCTCCTCGGGAGTCGCGAACGTCACCGAGCGTAGCGCGTTGCTGAGCCGAACCACGCTCCCCTGCACGGTGATCTCTTCCCACTCGCCCTTGTTCGCATGGCGCATGTAGTTGCGGCGATGGAACAGCCGCACCTCGCCCGTTCCTTCTTCGAGTCGCAACGGCTTGCCCGCGTAGAACGGCACCGATCGAATGCGAAACCCGCGCGCCTTCGCCTCGGACACCGCCTGCGCGATCTCCGTCGCCAGCGCATCATCGACGGTTTCGCGCTCGCGAATCACGAGCAGCCAGTCCGCGGTCGCCGCATCGATCGCGCGATTCAGCTCCGCGCGATGCCGCGAAAGCGGATCGCGCGGTGCGACATCGAGCACGAGTTGCTCGATGTGCGTGAAGCGCGTCGTCAGCGGCGCCAGATCCTCGGCATGCACATGGCCGAGCGCGATGATCGAGAGACGCATGATGTGAAGCGGAATTGAAAATTGAAAATTGAAAATTGAAAAATCGGAATGGCGCTCTCGCGAGACTGATGCTCCGATCTTTCAATTTTCAATTTTCAATTTTTCAATTCACGCTACTCCCCCAGGTGCTCGTGGATGCGCGCGACGCGTTGCGCTTTGCCCGTGTTTTCGTCGACTTCGACGAGCACGCCGGACAGGCGGATGTCGCGCTTCGCGACCTCGAGCTTCTTCGGCGTGTTCATCAGAAACCGGTGCAGCGCTTCCTCGGGACGGAAGCCGATGACCGAGTCATACGCGCCCGTCATCCCGACGTCCGTCAGATACGCGGTGCCGTTCGGAAGAATGCGCTCGTCCGCGGTCGGTACATGCGTGTGCGTGCCGAAGACGCCGGAGACGCGACCGTCGAGATAACGTCCGAAGGCCTGCTTCTCCGAGGTGGCTTCGCCGTGGATGTCGACGATGATCACCTTCGCGGCATCACCGAGATCGGCGAGCTCGCGATCGGCGCAATAGAACGGATTGTCGATTGGCGGCATGAACACGTTGCCCATGAACTGCATCACGGCGATGTTGATCCCGCTCGCCGTCTGCCGCACGACCTTGCCCTTCCCGGGGTTGCCGGCCGGGTAATTGGCCGGCCGGACCACCTGCGGATAGTGCTCGTAGTTGTCGACGAAATCCTTCTTGTCCCAGATGTGATTGCCGGACGTGTAGGCGTTGATGGGGAGCTCCGAGAGCTCCTCCATGATTGCCTCGGTCACGCCGAAACCGCCCGCTGCGTTCTCGATGTTCACGATCGTGAAATCGACACGCTCACGGTCGATCACCGTTTCCAGCTTCTGATGCAGGGCCCGGCGGCCGGGCTGCCCGACCACGTCGCCGATATAGAGAATGTTTACCAAACCAGATCCTTCGCTTCGCGCAGGATGACGCGGCGACGCCGCATCACTTCGCGTATTCCGTGGCCCGCATCTCGCGGATCACCGTGACCTTGATCTGACCCGGATACTGCAGTTCCGATTCGATCTTCCGGGCCACGTCCTTGGAGAGCCAGATCGACTGTTCGTCGCTGATCTTCTCCGAATTGACGATGATGCGAAGCTCGCGCCCTGCCTGAATGGCAAAGCTCTTCGAGACTCCCTCCATCTGATTGGCGATCGATTCGAGACGCTCGAGACGATGCACGTAGTTCTCGAGAATCTCGCGTCGCGCGCCGGGGCGTGCTGCCGAGAGGGCATCCGCTGCGTTGACGAGAACGGCCTCGACAGTCGTCGGATCGTAATCGCCGTGGTGACACTCCATCGCGTGAATGATCTCGCGCTTCTCGCCGTACTTCTCGAGCACCTGACGTCCGAGCTCGAGATGCGTGCCTTCCATCTCGCGATCGATCGCCTTGCCGATGTCGTGCAGCAGACCGCCGCGCTTCGCGATCGTGTCGTTCACTCCGAGCTCGACCGCCATGAGCGCCGCGAGCTGCGCGACTTCGAGCGAATGCACGAGCACGTTCTGTCCGTACGACGTGCGATAGCGCAGACGCCCGAGGAGCTTGAGGACCTCGGGATGAACATCGGTGATGCCTAGCGAGAACGCCGCGGCCTCCCCTTCCTCGAACAGCTTCTGATCGAGCTCCTGACGCACCTTCTCGACCAGCTCTTCGATGCGCGCCGGGTGAATGCGGCCGTCCTGCATGAGCCGCTCGAGCGAGATGCGCGCGACTTCGCGGCGAATCGGATCGAAGCCGGAGAGGATCACTGCTTCCGGAGTGTCGTCGACGATGAGATCGACGCCCGTCGCCAGTTCGAGCGCGCGGATGTTGCGACCTTCGCGGCCGATGATGCGGCCCTTCATGTCTTCGCTGGGGAGATCGACGACCGAGACCGTGTTCTCGGCGACGTAATCCGACGCCATGCGCTGGATGGCCATGCCGAGGATCTTCTTCGCCTTCTGATTTCCGAGCTCCGTGGCTTCGGTCTCGATGCGCTTCATGATGTGCGCAGCTTCGAGCTTCGCTTCGTTCTCGATGCCGCGGATCAGTTCGCGCTTCGCTTCGTCGGCGGTGAGACCGGCGACCTGTTCGAGACGGTGACGCTGCGCTTCGACCAACTCGTCGAGCTCTGTCTCCTTCGCCTCGACGCGCTTCTCACGATCGCCAAGACCGCGATCCCGCTTCTCCACCTCGGCAAGGCGGCTCTCGATCTGCTGCGTCTTCTTGTCGAGGCCTTCTTCCTTCTGCTGGAGCCGCTTCTCGACAACTTTGATCTCGTCGCGGCTCTGCTGCGACTTCCGGTCGAAGTCCGAGCGGAGCTGAAGGAGTTTTTCCTTTCCTTCGAGGTCAGCTTCCTTGACGCGAGCGGCCGCCTGCTTGCGGGCGTCGTCGAGGATGCGCTCGGCCGCCTGGCGGGACTCGGCGACCTGGGCTTCTGTTCGTTTCCTGGAAATGGCGCCCCAGATGAGGGCCAGTACGACGGCGAGGACGATCCCTACGCCGGCTGCAATCAGTATCTGTGTGACTTCCAAACCGCACCTCCGCGTGGGAGATGCGCAGATGAGAGGAAGATTTCGGGCCCCGCCTGAGCCGTGTGGTGGATTCTTACCTGAACCTGTACGAGACAGGTGGGCGCCCTACTCGTGCCGTTTTGGCTACCTTCTGATCTCCGGCTTCTGGCCGAAGGAAGGTGTGCACGCGACCCGAGACGCGAGCTACCCGAGGAAGAAAGTACGGTTCAAGTGTTAGATCATGCATCACGAACTCTGCAGGGGTCCCGAAATGACTGCAACTACATCAGATGCTCAGCCTATTACGTCACTGAGCCGTTCTGAAATTTCCTCTGTTTTCTCGAGCCAGATTCCCGCGGCGTTTTCCCGCTGACGTCTGAATCGTGAAAACTCGTCGGCTATGTTCAAAGCCGCCAGGATTGCGATCTTCACTGGGTCGACGGTTGCAACCTGCGACGCCACTTCCCGCATCCTGGTATCGACAAACTGCGCAAGCTCCGCTAAGTAGTCCGGGTCACCGTCTCCGCGAACGTTGTACGTCTGACCAAAGATCTCGACCGTGGCCGAGTCGTTTTTCGCGTCCATCGGAAAAAGTGACCTGAAACGCGGCGGATTATAGCAGACAGGTTGCAGGGTCACTCGGCGCCCGTGAACGTGACGCCCGGACGCCAGTCGATGTACGTCGTTCCGTCGTTACAGACCCAGGCAATGGCGCTCATTTTCGGGAGCAGTTGCCCCTTTTTCTTCTCGATGCGCGACCAGTCTCGGCTCGTAAATGCTGTGCCTTCGATGAGATAGAAGCGCGACGGATCGTCCGAGCCTTTGTGATGGATCGTCAGGCCCTCGGTCGTGTCGGCGCTCGTGTCCATCACAAGAACGGTCTTGTCGCTCTGGCGTTTGTACGACTTGATCGCGCCGGAGTGCGAGGTGAGCTCGTTGCGATCGCACGAGACGGCCGCGGGAGGCGCGAGACGACCGCCGCGCCCTGCCGAGGTCTGATCTGGCTGATCTGGCTGGATGACGTCGATGGGATGACCTGCTTCTTTCCAGGCGGGATAACCGCCCTGCAGTACCGCGACGCGATAGCCGTATTGCGACGAGAGCAGCATCGCGGCTTCGAGACTGCTCTCCTCCGCTTTGCACGTGCAGTACGGGACGATCAACTTGCCTTCGGAAAGCTCGCTGATGCGTTGCGCGAGCAGCCCGAGGGGGAGCCATTTCGCACCTTTAATGTGTCCGAGCTCGTACGGGACGCTGCCGCGGACGTCGATGGCGACGGCTTCGCCTTTGTCCATGAGCGCGAGCAGTTCGTCCGGCGTGACGCGCGGAACGTCAGACTGCGTGGTGATGGTGGCGGCGAGGAGAATCGAGAAGATGAGCATGAATGAAGAGGCCCCCTCGCCCATTGACGGGTCGAGGGGGCCATTGATCGTAGTCGAAAATTACAGTCCGCGGTACGTGCCCGACTGCGAGGTCGCGCGCACGTCCTGGCCCGCCGTGAACTTGTACATGCAGTAGTCGTCGGTGTAGTCCATGAAGTTCTCGATCGGGTCGCTGCCGGTGGCCGGGCAGGTGTTGCGGCCCGCCGGGCAACCGAATGCCGCCGACTTTTCCGCCGGCGTATCGCTCACGTAGTCGCCGCTGCCGCCGCAGCCGCCCTGGAACGTGTGATAGAGACCGAGCCAGTGGCCGACTTCATGCGTGCCCGTGTCGCCCTCGTTGTACGGCGAGAACGAGCCGCCCGGAACCGTGCGGCCGTCGCAGACCACGCCGTCCATCTTCGGTGCGCCGGAGTAGCTCGACGGAAACGTCGCCCATCCCAGTTCGCCCGTGCTCGGCCGATTGAAGTAGAGGTTGAGGTCCTTCGCCGTGCCCTTGCGGAGCGCGTTCTTCATGTTGCGCT
>DASYLL010000100.1:0-5768 GCA_036009605.1 Thermoanaerobaculia bacterium
TGCCGCTTTCGTATGCCACAGCGCGAATAGCAAACATACAAAAGCGGCAGCTGCGGCTGCCGCACTCCAAACTCAGGCGATGGGAAGCGCGCGAACTCTTTTTCCCGTCAACCTGAACATCGCGTTCGTCACCGCCGCCGCGGTCGGCGGTAATCCCGGTTCCCCGGTCCCTGTCGGCGCCTCATCGCTCGCGACGATGTGTACCTCGACCACCGGCATCTGCGCGATGTTGAGCAGCGGGAAGTCGTGGAAGTTCGATTGCTGCACGCGGCCTTTGTCGATCGTGATCTTTTCGCCAAGCGCGGCCGCGAGTCCGTAGACAATCCCGCCTTCGATCTGCGCGCGAATGCCATCGGGATTGATGGCGATGCCGCAATCGATCGCGCACACGATCCTGTGCACCCGCGGCACCCCATCCACCATCGACACCTCGGCCACCTGCGCCGTGTAGCTGTAGAACGAATGATGCGCGGCGAATCCGCGCGCGCGCCCCTCCGGCAGCGGTTTGCCCCAGTCGCCTTTGTCGCGCGCGAGCTCGATCACGTTGCGGAAGCGATCGCTCTTGTACGGCCAGCGATCAGTCTTCTGTACGAATCCTCTGGGTAGCAGCGCGAGACGCAACTCGACCGGATCGCGACCCGCGGCTTCCGCGAGCTCATCGAGAAACGAGTTGGTCATGAAGCCATTGATGGAATGCTCGACCGAGCGCCACCAGCCGCGCGGCACGCCGCTCCTGGCGAGCGCGAAATCGACGCGGAAGTTCGGGACGTCGTACGGCATGTCCTCGATGCCGGGGGTCTCGCTCTCGTGCGGCCCTTCCTTGCTGCCGGGACTGAGGTAGGCGTTGATCGACGGCGCGGCGATGCGGTGATGCCAGGCGACGACGTTGTTCTGCGCATCGAGCGCGCCCGAGATCTTGTGATGGCTGGCCGGGCGATAGTAGTCGTGCTGCATGTCGTCTTCGCGCGTCCACTGCACCTTCACCGGCGCGCCGACGGCTTTCGAGATCTGCACGGCTTCGAGCGCGAAATCGGGATTCGCGCGTCGCCCGAATCCGCCGCCGAGCATCGTCACGTTGACTTTGATCTGCTCCGGTTTGTAGCCGAGCCACTTCGCCGCGGTGCTGGCTGCCCAGTCGGCGGACTGCGTGCTGAGCCACATCTCGACACCATCGGGTTTGACGAACGCGGTGGCATTGAGCGGCTCCATCGCGGCGTGCGCGAGATACGGAACGTCGTATGTTGCCTCGACCGTTTTCGCGGCACTCGCGAGCGATGCCGCGGTGTCGCCTCTCGTGACGATCGACGTGCCCTTGTCGACGATCTCTGTCATCTCTTTCAGCAGCGACTCCGTCGATTCACTCGCGTGCGGACCTTCGTCCCACGTCACGATCAGCGCGTCGCGTCCCTTCTTCGCGGCCCACGTCGAATTCGCGACGACGGCGACGCCGTTCCACGAAAGATCGGTCTCGATCGCGTCGATCTTCACGACGTCCTTCACACCGGCGATCGCCTTCGCTTTCGTCGCGTCGAGCGACGCGACTTTTCCGCCGAAGACAGGAGACCGCAGCACCGACGCGTACAACATCCCCGGCACCTTCACGTCGATGCCGTAGCCCGCTTTGCCGGTGACGATGTCGGGCACATCGAGACGCTTCGCGGATTTGCCGATGATGCGAAAGCTCTTCGCATCCTTGAGCTTCACATCGCTCACCTTGATCGATGCCGCGGCCTCGGCCACTTCCCCGAACGTGACTTTCTTTCCCGACGCCGCATGCGAGATCACACTCTTCTCGACCGTCAACTCCTCGGCAGGCACGGCGAGTTTCGCAGCGGCCGCGCCGACGAGCATCGCGCGCGCCGTCGCGCCGGCCTGACGCATCGGCGTCCACATCGTGCGCACGCTGCTGCTTCCGCCCGTGCCCATGCGTCCGAACTTCCTGTCGAGATACGCCTGACGGATCTTCACCTTCGACCAGTCCGCGTCCATCTCTTCGGCGACGATCATCGGCAGCGACGTGCGCACATCCTGCCCCATGTCCGACTTCGGAACCCAGATCGTGATGACGTCATCCGTGCCGACTTCGACGTACGCACCGAGCTCGTGTCGCCCATCGTTCGCTTTCGCGGGACCCTGCGCACGCGCGGGAAACCTCACGCCGATCATGAGACCGGCGGAGGCGGTGGTCGAGACTTTGAGGAAGTCGCGCCGGTTCATGACTTCATCTCCGCGGCCGCGCGATGAATCGCGCTGTGGATGCGCTGGTAGGTGCCGCAGCGACAGAGATTGCCGGACATCGCATCTTCGATGTCTGCAGTGGTGAGCTTGCCTTTCTTCGCTTTCAGCAGCGCTGCCGCCGACATGATCTGGCCGGGTTGGCAGTAACCGCACTGCGGAACGTTCTCCGCGATCCACGCAAGTTGCAGCGGATGCGTGCCGTTCGGCGAGAGTCCTTCGATGGTCGTGATCTTCTTATTCGCGACGTCGGCAATCGGCGTCGAGCACGAGCGAATAGCCTCGCCTTCGACGTGCACGGTACACGCGCCGCACAAGCCCATACCGCAGCCGAACTTCGTTCCGGTCAGTCCCAGCTCATCGCGCAGAACCCAGAGCAGAGGCGTGTCGGCGTCGGACGAAACGCTCGTCGATTTTCCATTCACGGTCAGCTTCATTGACATGCGCGAGATGGTACGCCGGAGGTATGTCACAGGATGTGACAAGGTGCGGCTCTGTCATCCCGAACGTGAGTGAGGGACCTGTGCGGGCGGGGCGCGAAAACACGTGCATGGCGCCCCGCCCGCACAGGTCCCTCACTCACGTTCGGGATGACATCAATGCCGCGCGGCGCGACGGCGCGCGACGATCGGTCCGCGCAGATGCTGATCGAGAAACTCGTCGACGATCGTCTTGTACGTCGGCTGGTCGAACACGTCACCGCCGTGATCGCCCAGCGGGATGAGAATCAACCGCGAGTCGACGCCGGCTGCTTCGAGTTTCTGGTGCAGCGACACGCTCTGCGTGTACGACACGAGGCAGTCGAGCATGCCGTGCATGATCAGAAACTTCGGATCGTCCGGCGTCACGTACGACATCGGACTGGCCGTGCGCGTCCACTCCTTGCACTGCTGGATCGGGCAACCCATCAGCAGCGACGGCGGCATGAACGGCGCGTTGCCGTCGAGCGGAATGCATGGCAGTTTGTCTTCTTCGAGCCGCAGCAGATCAGTCGGGCCGTACAGATCGACGACGACTTTCACGCGACTCGAAAACTGCGGATTGCCGAGCTCGATCCCTTCGAGCGATGCGACGCCGCCGCTCGTGCCGAGGACGGAGCCGATGTGGCCGCCGGACGAGGTGCCGAAGACGCCGATGCGATCCGCGTCGAGCTTGAAACGCGCCGCGTTCGCGCGCAACCATCGCACGGCGGCCTTCGCATCTTCGACCTGCGCGGGCCAGATGTGACGCGGCGCGAGACGATACTCGATGCTTGCCACTGCGTAACCGCGCGTGGCCTGTCGCCGCGCGGGACCGCCGAAACGATCGCCCATGATCCACGCGCCGCTATGCAGATAGACGATGACGGGATGCGGCCCCGGACCATCGGGCACGCGCAAATCCAGCAGCAAAGGCTGGCCGGGATTGGCGAACTCGAGCGCCTCGTACGTGGTGAATGTCGTTGCGGCGTGCGAAGCGGCGGCGACGAGGAGCAGCAGGGAACCGACCAGGGAACGGAGCATGACCGTTCGTCAGGAACAGTTCAGACCTTCAGCACAATCCCCTTCCGATACAGCAGCCAGAGGATTCCGAACCAGATCCCGATGAATCCAAGCGACCAGAGAAACGACGCGAGTTGCGGCTCGAAGTACGGCTTGAAGAACGTGCGATAGCTGAGTGCGTGCAGTGAGACGCCGTCGATCTTGATCAGGCCGAGGAGCCGCGCCATCACGCCCGTGCCGAGAAACGCGAGCAGCGGGTTCACGCCGAAGACGACGAACGGTTTCGCCGGCAGTTTCCAGATCCACAGCGCGAGCACGATGCACGCGCATCCCGCGGTGAAGACGACATACGAGCTCGTCCAGAGCGCTTTGTTGATTGGCAGCAAGTAGCTCCACGCCGAACCGATCGCAATCGCGATCGCACCGCCGATGGTCAACATCTTGACGTTTCGTGCTCTCACCCACGCTGCCGCGAGGATTCCGAGCAACGCCGTCGCCACCGCACCAAGCGTCGAAAGCGGTCCCTCGGGATCCCACGTCTTCACCTGCTTCCACAGATGCGCTTCCGGGATCAGCGCGCGATCGACCTGCGCTGCGATCGTCGCGGCCGGCGGTTCGAGTGGCCCGAGCGACAGGATGCCCCAGTAGCCGAGGAGAATCGCGATCGTGATGAGCAGGATCGTGCGTCGCGATGCTTTGTACGCGATCAGCGCCGCGATGATGTAGACGATTCCGATGCGCTGCAGCACGCCCATGTAGCGCAGCGTGTCGAGCTTGAAGAACGGGAACGCGTGCAGCAGAAGACCGCAGAGGATGATCAGACCGCCGCGCCGCAGAATGCGCAGCGGTTCTTTGCGCGAGAGCTCCGTCGTGATGCCGACGATGAAGAGAAAGAACGGGAAGATCAGATCCGCAAACGTCCAGCCGTGCCATGCGGCGTGGCGGAACGGCGGCCAGATCGCGCTCCACGTGCCGGGGTTGTTGACGAGGAGCATGGACGCGACGGTGAAGCCGCGAAAACCGTCGACTGCTCCGATGCGATTCACGCGGTGAGCGTCCTGTAGGTCTTCAGATGCCGCAATGCGGACTGTTTGTCGCCGCGGCGTTCGTAGATCCCAGCGAGGTTGTAGTGGGCATCGGCGTTGTCGGGATCGATGGCAACAGCGACGGCGTACGCCTTCATGGCGTCATCGATGCGGCCGAGGTCTTCGAGCGCGACGCCGAGATTGAACGCGGCGGTGTCGTGTTCCGGATCGGCCTCGACCGCGGCGCGATAGTGCTGCGCGGCCGCCGCCGCCAAACCTTGTTCGTGCAACATACGGCCGAGGTTCACATGCGAATTGGAATGCGCGGGATCGAGCTGCAGCGCGCGCTCGTAGGCGTCGCGCGCGGAGTCGACGGAGGAGAGCTCGAGATCGCAGGCGAGCTCGAACCATTCGTCGGCCGACATCCCCTCCTCATCGCGCGCCGCCTCGGGCTCACGATGCGCGAACGGTGCGGCCTGCGCCGCGAGATCGGCGACGGAGAAATCGAATAGCGACTGCCCCGACTCGGGATTCCAGATGACGTCGCCGTCGCGTGCGACCACGCGCTCTCCATCGGTGGTGATGCGCACGGCTGCCAGCGACTGGCCCGCCGGAAGTTGATCGCGCAGACGCTCCAGTGCGCGCACTACCTTGCGCTGCGGAATGTGCGCCGCGGCAAGCTCCCCCGCGGTGCGCAGGATGACGAGATCGTGAAAGCTGAATCGCATCTCGCCGCGCGGCCCGCGCTCCGGCTCGAGAAAGCCCTTCTCCGCATACGTGCGGATCTGCGCCGGCGACAAACCAAGCATCGCCGCGACCTCGCGAACGGAGTAGGACATGATGCGCGGCATTTTATGCCTGCACCGCAAAGGTCCGGATTGCGGACCGTGCTCCGGAAGCGAACCGTTGCGTCAGCGGGTCTTCTTCGACGCTGTCGTCACCGACACCGTATGTGCGGAGCGGCGCGGCGCCTTGCGCTCTTCCTTCTCCGCCTTCGCCGGCGCGGCTTTGACGGCGCGCAACTTTG
>DASYLL010000101.1:0-2900 GCA_036009605.1 Thermoanaerobaculia bacterium
CTGTGACACACCCAACGACGTTCCACCACAACCAGGCCATATCCGTGTAGAGCGCGCAGAGAATCACCGCCAGTTCCGCGATGGCCGCGCCCCACAACATCGCCGTCCCGCCGACCTTCTTGAAATAGAACGCGACGAGGAAGATGGCGAGCATCGTTCCGTAGAAGAACGAGCCCACTCTGTTCACGGCCACGATCAGCGATCCGAGCTGATTCGCGTAGAGCGCGAAGGCGATGCAGAACGCGCCCCAGAAGACGGTCATCCATTTCGACACGATCACGTACTCGTGATCGCTGCGGCCGGGCAGCAGCAGGCGCTTCCAGATGTCGACGACGCTCGTCGACGCGAGCGAGTTGAGTCCTGATGCCGTCGCGGACATCGCCGCGCAGAAGATCGCCGCGAGCAGCACGCCGACGAGTCCTGTCGGCAGGTTCTGCATCACGAATGTGAGGAAGACGTAATCCGTATCCGCGGCGTCGGCCTTCGAATCGTTCTTCTTGATCAATGCCTGCGCGGCTTTGCGTGTTTCGTCGTAGCTCTTCTGCAGCGATTGCAGGGCAACGCTCTTCTGTTCGATCTCGACTTTGTCGTTCGCGTCCATCGCGGCGACGAGCTCCATCGCGGCAACGCGTTTCGCTTCGAACGTTTTCGTGTGCTGTGCTTCGAGCGAGCGGAACTCGTTCGCGTACGCGCTCGATTGCACCTTCTCGCGCTGTACGGGATTGAACGACAGCGGCGGCGCGACGAACTGGTAGAAGACGAACACCATCGCACCGACGAAGAGGATGAAGAACTGCATCGGCACTTTGACGAGACCGTTGAAGAGGAGGCCGAGGCGGCTTTGGGTGATCGTTTCGCCGGTGAGGTAGCGCTGCACCTGCGATTGGTCGGTGCCGAAGTACGCGAGCGCGACCATCAGTCCGCCGAAGAGGCCGGACCAGAAGTTGTAGGGCGTGCTGAGATCGAACGTGAAGTCGATCACGTTCATGCGGCCCATCTTGCCGGCGACGCGCACGGCATCGGTGAAGCCGACCGTTTCCGGCAGCGAGCGGATGGCGATGATCATCGCGATGGCCATGCCGCTGAGTGCGATGAGCAATTGATGCGTTTGCGTCCACGACACGGCTTTCGTGCCGCCGGTCGCCGTGTAGAGGATGACGAGCACGCCGATGGCGAGTGTCGTCAGATGAATGTTCCAGCCGAGGACGAGCGAGACGATGAGCGCGGGCGCGTAGAGCGTCATCGCGGTGCCGAGGCCGCGTTGAATGAGAAAGAGAATCGCGGTGACCGCGCGCGTGCCGACGCCGAATCGTGTCTCGAGATATTCGTAGGCGGTGAAGACTTTGAGGCGGTGATAGATCGGCACCGCGGTGACCGAGAGAATCACCATCGCGACCGGCAGCCCGAGGTAGAACTGCACGAAACGCATGCCGTCGGTGTAGGCCTGACCGGGCGTCGAGAGGAACGTGATCGCGCTGGCCTGTGTGGCCATCACGGAGAGCGCGACCGTGTACCACTGCATCTGGCGATCGGCGAGCAGGAACTGCGCGAGCCGCTCCTGGCGCCGCCCTTTCCACATGCCGTACGCGACGATGGCGAGGAGGGTGGTGACGAGAACCACCCAGTCAGCGCGATGCATAGGCCTCCGGAACGCCGGCGTCTCGCCGGCTGAGCGGGCGGCGTCCCGCCGCCGGGAGGACGGGAGTGGGCGCCGAGACGGCGCCCACGCAGCCTGCGGGGACGCCGGCGTTCCGGCTCACGAGAGCGCCCTCGTGAACCAATAGAAGAGCGCGACTTCCACCGCGAGGGTGAGCAGCACGCCTGCGTAGAGGCGGTGCCACTTCGTTTCGTCGCTGGTCATTCCGCCGACACCAGGTTCACGAACGCTTTGATCGCGCCCGGCACGCCTGCGGGCAATTGTCGCCACCACGCCAGCGAGGTGTAGATGAACACGCCCTTGCCGTGCTTCGCGTAGAGCTCCGCGCCGGTCTTCTCCGGCTCGCCGGGATCGTTCATGCCGAACAGCGCCGTGTACTTCGCGTCGGCGTCGCTGGTGAAATAGAGGCCGCGCTCCTGCACCCAGCCTTCGAAATCGGCGGCCGTGATTTTGTTCGGCGACGTGAGCAGCGGATGTGCGGCATCCAGGAATTTGACCGGCGCTTCCTCGACCGTCACGCGATCGCGCGAGATCTTGAACGGATACGGTCCCGGCACGTCGACGACGAGGTCGCCGAGTCCGTTCGAGGTGTTGTACTGCACGACGACGGTGCCGCCGTTCTCGACGTACTGCATCAGCTTCGCGTGTGCGGCCTTCAGGCGTTTGCGCGTGTTGTACGCGCGGATGCCGGTGATGATGGCGTCGTAGCCGGAGAAATTGCCGTGATCGAGATCGGCGTCGCTGAGCAGCGTCACGTCGTAGCCGACCTGCCGCAGCACGTTCGGCACGTCGTCGCCGGAGCCCATCACGTATCCGATGTGCGCGCCGCGGCGTTTGATGTCGGCGCGCACTGCCTTCGCCGTCGCGTCGCCGAGGATGCGTTGCGCGGGGATGTGTTGGTATTCGATGTCCGTGATCGCTTCGCTCAGTTTCGTCTCGCCGACTCTCACCTCGGCGCGAATGTCCGCGGTCGTCTCACCCGCGGGCGGCGTCACATTGAACGTCGCGGACGCTTCGGCGCCTTTGCCGGCAAAGCTCACCGGCACTGATTGCGGCTCGGCCTTCCAACCCTGCGGCAGCGCGAGCGACACTGCGGCGTCGACCTTCGCATCGGCCGTCGTGTTGAAACTGCGCATCGACACGGAGACGAGACGCGGCTTCGCGTCGGGGAAGACGTAGACGTTCGAGTCGAGCTTCGCCGCGACCTGCGGAACGGCGTCGACTTCACGCACCTGCTCGCCCT
>DASYLL010000102.1:0-23630 GCA_036009605.1 Thermoanaerobaculia bacterium
ACGCTTACCGGTAGCGTGGAAAGCGGAGGCGCGGAAGTCGCGCCCGGCACGCCGACCACCACCGGCGTCATCACCATCACCTCCGACTACACGCAGTACAGCGGCGGCTCGCTGAAGACGAAGATCGGCGGACCGTCCGCCGGCCAGTACGACCAACTCGTCGTCGGCAACTCGGCCGCGCTCGACGGCACGTTCACCGCGACGCTCATCAACAGCTACGCGCCTGCCGACGGAACGACGTTCCCCGTGCTCACGTTCGCGTCCAACAGCGGCTCGTTCGCGACAGAGAACCTGCCGACCTATGCGCCCAACGG
This sequence comes from Thermoanaerobaculia bacterium, assembly GCA_036009605.1. GTDB lineage: Bacteria > Acidobacteriota > Thermoanaerobaculia > Gp7-AA8 > Gp7-AA8 > QHVT01. The sequence goes on from DASYLL010000102.1 coordinate 315, forward strand.
TTCCTTCACGTCGAGCTACGAGGCGAATGCGTTCGAGCTCACCGCCGTCGTCGTTCCCGCGTCCGCCGATCTGCGTCTTCAGATGAGCGGTCCCACGACCGTCAACGCCGGCGCACCACTCAGCTACACCATCACCATCGACAACCTCGGACCCGACGATTCGACCGGCACCATCACCGTCACGAACACGCTCCCCGCCGGCGCAACCACGGCGAGCGGCGTTGGCGCGGGCTGGTCGTGCGGCGCGCCGATCAGCGGCGTCATCACCTGCACCAACGGCTCGACGCTGCTGGACGGAAACGCGCTGCCGCCGATCGTCGTCAGCATGACCGCGCCGGCCAATCCCGGCAGCATCTCGAACAGCGCGACCGTCACCTCGGTCACGACCGATCCCGCGTCCGGCAACAACACCTCCAGCGTCAGCACGAACGTGATCGCGCAAGCCGATCTCTCGATCACGAAGAGCGGTCCGACCGGCGTCACCTCGGGACAGAACATCACGTACACGATCACCGTCACGAACAACGGACCCTCGCAGGCAATCGGCGTGGTCGTCAGCGATCCGACCGTCACGCCGCTCGGCTTCCTCTCCAACTCCGGCGCGTGCGCCACGCCGTATCCCTGCAACCTCGGCAACCTCAATGCCGGCCAGAGCGCGACCATCACCTCGAACTACAGCACGCCGCCGAACTTCGATGGCGACGTCACGAACACCGCGACCGTTTCCGCGACGACCGGCGATCCCGATTCAACCGACAACAGCGCGAGCATGACCACGAACGTCGGCGCGCAAGCCGACCTGTCGATCGTCAAGACCGGTTCCGCGTTGACGAGCCCCGGTCAGGACATCACGTACACGATCACGGTCACGAACAACGGACCGTCGCCTTCGACGAACACGATCGTCAGCGATCCGACGCCGGTCGGCGTTGCGTTCCTGTCGAACAGCGGCGCGTGTACGACCGCGTATCCGTGCAACGTCGGCCTGCTGAACAGCGGTCAGTCGGTCGTCATCACCTCGACCTACACCGTGCCGGGCAACTACAGCGCCGCGACCGTCGACAACACGGCCAGCGTCGCATCCGACGTCAACGATCCCGACACGAGCGACAACTCGAGCACCGTTTCGACGACTGTACTGCAAGCGACCGATCTCTCGATCGTGAAGAGCGGACCCGCATCCGTCGCACTCGGACAATCGCTGACCTACACCATTACCGTGACCAACAACGGTCCCGGAAACGCGCCGTCCGTCGTCGTCGACGACCCAACGCCTCCCGGACTCACGTTCATCTCCAATAGTGGCGCGTGCGCCACGGCGTATCCGTGCAACCTCGGTACACTCACGGTTGGACAATCGGCGACGATCACGACGACGTTCAACGTGCCACCGGGCTACGTCGGCGCGTCGATTTCGAACACCGCCACCGTGAGCAGCGTCGCGTCGGAAATCGATGCGACCGACAACACTTCGACCGTCGTCACGACGATCTCCGCATCGACGTCCGCCGATCTGCGCATCGTGAAAAACGGACCGGGCGAAACGGACGCCGGCGGCACCGTCAACTTCGTGATCACCGTCTTCAACGCCGGTCCCGCGACGGCGAACGGAATCGTCGTCAGCGATCCGACGCCGGCCGGACTCACGTTTACCGGTAACGGCGGCGCGTGCGGAACGCCGTTCCCATGCAGTCTCGCGCCGCTCGGCCCCGGCCAGTCCGCAACGATCGTCGCGAGCTACGACGTCGATGCAAGCGCCGAAGGCACGATCGCGAACACCGCCACCGTGAGCAGCTCGACGAGCGATCCGACGCTCTCGAACAACAGCGACAATGCATTCGTCGCGATCTCGTGCGCGCCCGAATCGCCGGTCCTGCTTTCGCCGGCACTCGGCGCCACCGTCGGCTCACCGGTCGCGTTGTCATGGACCGCGGTCGATCATGCGGTGAGCTACACCGTCACAATCAGCAGCATCGGCGCGCCGCTCGTCATCACCACGAACGCGACCAGCACCACCGCGACCTTGCCGAGCGGCACCTACACGTGGTCCGTCAAAGCCAACGTCGGCGATGGATGCGACGGTATCTCGAACACGTCCACGTTCATCGTCTGCGGCAGCCCCGTCGCACCGGCGGCGAGCGTTGTCGGCACGCTCACGACCGGCCAGAGCTACACCGTGCAATGGACCGCCGTCGATGGCGCGAGCAGCTATGAGTTGCAGGAGTCGACCGCCGACGCATTCCAGGCACCGGTCATCATCCCGCTCACCGGCACCTCGCACACGTTCACGAAGAACGTGCAAAGCGCGACGCCGTTCTACTACCGCGTGCGCGCGCTCTTCACGCTTTGCGGCGCAACGTCCGGACCGTTCTCGCCGACCGCGCGCGTCGTCGTGCTGCCCGCTCCGACGCCGACCAATCCGAATCCGAACGTCGCCGTGCAAACCGGCAGCACGCAGCCCGTCACGTTCCAACTCTTCGTCCCCGGTGTCCCCGAGGGCACGACGACATTCGTCGCCACCGCGGACAAACCCTGGCTCGCCGTCACGCCGACGAGCGGCGTCATCACATCCGCAGGACTCAATGTCACGATCTCGGCCGATCCGGCATCGCTGACGAACGGCACGTGGACCGGAACCATCGTCGTCGCGTACGGCCCCGTCTCCGTGCTCAGAACGATCGAGCCCGAAGCCACCACCACGAGATTCGGATCGTTCCCGATCTCGATCAGTCTCGTCACGCCGGTCACACCGACGCTGCTCACGACGCCGGGACCGAACGCGTTCGTGATTCCCGCCGTCGGCCATCTCTCCGGCTCGATCTCGAACTGGTTCAGCGACGTGCGCATCGCGAACGTCAGCGACATCGCGCGCAACTATCAGGTCACGTTCAACGCCGGCGGTGTCGTGAAGCAGACCTCAGTCAATATCGACGCGGGAGCGAGCACCGCGCTCGATGATCTCGTGCGCAACTGGTTCGGCGTCGGCCCGCTCGGCGACTCCTCGAACGGCACGCTGATCATTCAGGCGCTCGATGCCGACGGCCGCGTCATCGACGATCCGCTGGTGTCGAAGGCCACGATCATCTCCAGCCGCACGTACAACGCGTCCGCGACGCAAGCCGCCGCGGGAACGCTCGGCCAGTTCATCCCGGCCACGCGCTTCGGCAACTTCATCGGACGCTCTTCGATCCTCAGCCTGCAGCAGATCGCGGAATCCGCCGCCTATCGCACGAACCTCGGATTCGCCGAAGCCGCTGGGCTACCCGCGCAGTTGAACGTCAGCATCTTCGGCACGAACGGCGCGCGTCTCCTGCAGGTGCCGGTCTCGCTCAACGCCGGCGAACAACGCCAGATCAACTCGTTCATCGCGCAGCAGGGACTCACGCTGCCTGACGGTCGCATCGAAGTCGAAGTCGTCGGCGGCGATGGCAAAGTCACCGCGTACGCATCCGTCGTCGACAACTTCACGCAAGATCCGCTCGTCGTCTCAGGCGTCGCCACGACCGGTGTCAGCGCCGAGCAGTACGTCGTGCCCGGCGTCGCCGATCTCGACACCGCATCCGCGAACTGGCGCAGCGACGTGCGCGTCTTCAACACCGGGGCCGTGCCGCAGAACGCAACGTTCGTCTTCTATCCCGCTTCGAATCCGACCGCTCCATCGACCGCCGAAGTTTCGATTGCACCGGGCGAAGTGAAAGTGCTCGACGGAATTCTGCAGTCGCTGTTCGAGCTGCGCGGCGTCGGCGGCTCGCTTCACGTGAAGCCTGAAGGCGCGCCGCTCGTCGTCACCGCGCGCACGTACAACCAGACCGCGAACGGCACGGTCGGTCAGTTCATCCCCGCCGTCACCGAAGACGACGCGGTCGGACTCTTCGACGGCTCGCTCCACATCGTGCAAGCCGAGGAATCCGTGCGCTATCGCACGAACCTCGGCGTGACGGAAGTGAGCGGCAAGCCGGTGACGATCGAGATCTCGGTCACGCTGCCCGACTCGAAAGTCTCGCCGACCGTGCAGGTGCCGCTCGCCGCAAACGAGTTCCGTCAGCTCCCGATCCTCACCAACTTCGGCCTCGGCGCCACCTACAACGCGCGCATCAGCGTGCGCGTGATCGAAGGCGAGGGAAGAGTGAGCGCCTACGGCTCCATCATCGACCGCGTTTCGGAAGACCCGACATTCGTCCCCGCGCAATGACGTCATCCCGAGCGTAGCGAGGGACCTGGGCGGGCGCGGCGCGAGGCACATGCTCGTCGCTCCGCCCTCCCGGGTCCCTCGACTATCGCTCGGGATGACATCGTCGCTGGTTTAGACTTTCACGTCATGACGACTACTGACGCCGTCGGCGCGATGAGCGCCGCAGAAATCATCGACCTCACCAAACGCCACACGATCTTCTCGTGGTCGGCGCAGGCGAGTCTGAATCCGATCGCCATGGTGCGCGGCGAAGGCATCTACTTCTGGGATGCCGACGGCAAGCGCTACACCGACATGAACTCGCAGCTGATGTGCTCGAACATCGGCCACGGCGACAAGCGCGTGATCGAAGCGATCAAGCGCCAGGCCGACGAGTTGGTTTACGCCGGACCGGGCATGGCCACTCCGGTGCGCGCGCGATTCGGTCGCATGCTCGCCGAGCTCACACCGGGCGATCTCAATCGATTCTTCTTCACGCTCGGCGGTGCCGAAGCAAACGAAAACGCGATTCGCATCGCGCGCATGGTGACCGGTCGGCAGAAGGTCATGGCGCGCTATCGCTCGTATCACGGCGCCACGTTGGGCGCGGTTTCCCTGACCGGCGATCCGCGACGCTGGGCGAACGAGCCCGGCCTCCCCGGCGTCGTCCGCTTCTTCGATCCTTACAAATACCGCAGCCATCTCTATCGCGAAGGGGATAGCGATGAGATGTTCGTGCGCCGCTGTCTCGACGAGATCGAAGAGACGCTGATGTACGAAGGGCCGCACACCATCGCGGCGATTTTCATCGAGACCGTCACCGGTACGAACGGCTTGATCGTTCCGCCGGACGGTTACCTCCAGGGACTGCGCGCGATCTGCGATCGCCACGGCATCCTTCTCGTCTGCGACGAAGTGATGTGCGGCCTCGGCAGAACAGGACGCTGGTTCGCCGCCGATCACTGGAACGTCGTCCCCGACATGATCACCATGGCGAAGGGACTGACGTCCGCGTATCTGCCGCTCGGCGCCGTCGCGATGAGCGATCGCATCGCCAGCTACTTCGATCGCAACGTGTTCTACGGCGGACTCACGTACAACGCGCATCCGATGAGCCTCGCGGCTGCCGAGGCTTGCCTGCAGGTGATGATCGACGACGACATGGTCGGCCACACGCAGCGCATGGGACGCGTTCTCGCCGACCTGCACGCGCAGATGAAAGCGAAACATCCCTCGGTCGGCGACGTGCGCTCGATCGGACTGTTCGGCGTGCTCGAACTCGTGCGCAATCGCGCGACGAAAGAGCCGATGGCGCCGTTCAACGGAACGAGTCCCGAGATGCAGAAGCTCGGCGCGTTCCTGCGCGATCAGGGGATGTACGCGTTCATCAACTGGAACAACCTCTTCACGAATCCGCCGCTGTGCATCACCGAGGAGCAGTTGCGGGCTGCGTTTGCGGTGATTGATCGCGGGCTCGAGATCACGGACGCAGCGGTCACGCAGTGAATCGCGACGACGATACGATCGAGCTCGAGCGCCTCGGCTACACGCAGCAACTGCTGCGTGAGATGGGCGGCTTTTCAAACTTCGCGGTCTCGTTCTCGATCATCTCGATTCTCACCGGCGCCGTGCTGCTGTACGGCTACGGCCTGAAGTTCGCGGGACCGATCGTGAACTCGGTCGGCTGGCCGCTCGTGAGCTTGCTGACGCTCGCGGTCGCGGCGTCGATGGCGGAGATCGCATCCGCGTATCCGACCGCCGGTGGCCTCTACTTCTGGGCCTTCCGTCTCGGCGGCAGAACGTGGGCGTGGACGACGGCGTGGTTGAACATGATCGGCCAGGTCGCGATCACCGCCGGCATCAACATCGCCGCGGCGATCTATCTGATTGGTGCGGTGACGCGCGTGTTCGGATTGCCGGCGGATGCGCGATTCACGAATTGGTACTTCCAGCTCTTCGTGATGGTGCTGATCCTCATCCCGCAGATCATCATCAATGTGTGGGGCATCCGTCTCACCGCGCGGCTCTCCGATATCAGCGTCTGGTGGCACATCGGCGGCGTGTTCCTGATCGCGTTTCTGCTCGCGTTCTACGGACAGCATCACAATCCGCTGTCGTTCCTCTTCTCGTTTCAGCCGGTTGCCGGTCCGGTGGAGCCGGTGCTCGCGATCGGCGAGCTCACGGTTCCGTCGCCGCTGTTTCGCATCGTGCCGGGACTCGCATCGCTTTACGCGGCGGCTCCGGCGTTGCTGCTGTTCGTGCTCGCGCTGCTGCAGGCGCAGTGGACGTACACGGGCTACGACGCTTCTGCGCACATGGCAGAAGAGACGGTCATGGCGCGGCGCAACAGCGCGTGGGGGATCGTGTTGTCGGTCGCCGTCAGTGCGGTTGCCGGCTATCTGATGCTGATGATCCTGACGTGGTGCATCCCGAACGGCGACGTTGCGGCCACCGCGAACGATCCATATCCCGTGCTGTACATCGTCTCGAACAATCTCACGCCGCTGCTCGCGAACATGATCGCAATCGTGATCGGCGTCGCGATGTGGTTGTGCGGCGTCGCGTCCGTCACGTCGATGGGACGCATGTGGTATGCGTTTGCGCGCGATGACGGCATGCCCGGTGCGCGCTGGCTCAAGCGCGTGAGCGGCGTTCATCGGACCCCCGTGATCGCGATTCTCGTGACGTGTGCATTAAGCGTCGCGATCTGTTTCTACGCCGCGGCGTGGTTCGTCGTCACGTCGATCAGCACGATCTGTCTCTATCTCGCGTACGGCATTCCGATCTATCTCAACCTGCGCAACCGTCGCCGCGGCAAGGGCGAGTTCATGACTCGGGACATCGCGCTCTGGTCGCTCGGCCGCTGGTCGCCCGCGATCAACACCATCGCCATCATCTGGATCGTGATCATCGCCATCGTGTTCATGCTGCCGCCGAACGAGCTCGTGTTGTGGACGATGGTTGCAGTAGCGATCGTGCTGACATTGCACTGGCGACTGTCCGCGCGACAACGATTCGTGGGGCCGCCTGCGCCATGACACCGGAGGTCTTTCGCTTTCTGAACGAGCTTCGCGAGAACAACGATCGCGAATGGTTCCAGGCGAACAAGGAGCGCTACGAGAAGAAAGTGCGCGAGCCGATTCTGCGCTTCATCAGCGACGTCGGTCCGCGTCTGCAGAAGATCAGCGGCGCCATCGTGGCGGATCCGAGGCCGAGCGGCGGCTCGCTGTTTCGCATTCATCGCGACACGCGCTTCTCGAAAGACAAGTCGCCGTACAAGACGCACATCGGCGTGCACTTTTTTCACGAGAGCGCGAAGAAGTCGCCGTCCGTGCCCGGCTTCTATCTGCACATCATGCCGACCGAGTCGTTCATCGCCAGCGGCATCTGGCGTCCCGAGCCGGCTGCGCTGGCGCGCATTCGTGATTCGATCGCCGGTGGCTCCGCGGAATGGAAAGCGTTCAGGAAATCGAAACTGGTGATCGAAGGCGATTCGCTCAAGCGTCCGCCGCGCGGCTATGCGGCCGATCATCCCGACCTCGAACATCTCAAGCGCACCGACTTCGTGACCTCGGTGCAGGTCTCGAATAAAGAGATGTGCAGCGATGACTTTCTGAAGACGTTCGCCGATGAGTGCCGCAGGATGGCGCCGCTGGTGAAGTTCGTATCGCGATCGCTCGACCTGACGTGGTGATTTGACAACGGTCTCGCACTCGCCGAGACTTTCCTCAGTGCGCATTGGGGCGCCTCCTGTCCGCGGCAAGGGAGCTCGCTCCCACCCAAATCGGATTGCGGCTTTCAATGAGCCCTTCTTCCTGCCTGTCATTCAGCGGACTCCAGGCGACATGGAAGGAAGGTCGTCGTGCCCAAGCCAATCACGCCCGAAACCAATCACTGGAATACGGATTGCCGGGATGGGGCGCGCTCAAGCTCCGCCTCGCGCCGGACGCGCCATTGCGACGTTATGAAACCGTCGCTGGAGCGTTGGTCACGGCGTACCGAACGGACGAGCCGGCCGCGATGCGAATCGTGTGGGACTACTTCGGCCACATGCGGACGTGGGACGCGATGCGTCGTTACGTTCTTCTCGATCTCGGCAAAGTTGCTGACGACGAGGAGCTGACGCTCGCGGAAGCCAGATCGCTCGTCGCGCGCGCGCAAGGTTTCGAAACGTGGGACGGTCTCGCGGACGACGCGGCGGCCGCTTCCCCGGACGTTGCGACGAAAGTCATCACTGTTCATTCGGTTGGCGACGTCGAGCGATCACGCAACTGGAACGACGCCATCGCCACAATGGCTCGACTCCCTCGACCCGGCCTCGATGCGAGCGGACAGATGACCGACGCGCTGCTCGAACGAGTGTCGCGCGTCGCACACACGGCCGCACTCGATCTCAGCAGTTCGAACGCGCTCACGGACGACCGTCTTCGTTCGCTCTCCCGTCTGCAGGAACTGCGGCACCTGAATCTGTCGGGCTGCGGAGTCTCCGATCGCGGCATGGAGGTGTTGCGATCGTTGCCGCGCCTCGAGTCGATCGACCTCACGCGGACGCGAACCGGCGACGGCACCATTCGCGCGCTGGCGGGCAAGACCGCGTTGTCGCCATCTTCGTTCCGGAAACGGCGTGACCGACGCGGGACTCGCCGCGCTGCACGACTTGCCGGCGTTCAAGACCTGGCAGGGCGGTGAGCCAACGATGAGCCTTCTGTCCCATGAGGCAGGCCCGAATTCTCTGCTGCTGCGCGGCCCGTTCACTGACGCGGGAATGGCCCAACTGGCTGGACTGGACGGTCTCTTCGCTCTGAATCTCGATGACAGCGCGCTCGCGATCACGGCGGCGGCACTCGCGCCACTCGCAACACTGCCTCATCTCGGCTGGCTGGCGTTCGATGCGAACGACGAGTCGATGCCGCACATCGCCGCGTTGCCGCATCTCCGCTTCCTGATGTGTCAGGACACGACGGCGAGTGACGACGGCTTCGAGGTGCTGAGCCGATCGCAGACGCTCGCGTACATCTGGGGACGCCGATGCCACAACCTGAGACGTCGCGGGTTCACGGCGCTCGCCGACATGCCGTCGCTCCGTTCGTTGTCCGTGAGTCTTCTGAACGTGGACGATCCCGGGCTGTCGGTACTCCCGCGTTTTCCGGCATTGAAGGAACTGATGCCGATGGACATGCCGGATGAGGCGTATCGGCACATCGGTCGTTGCGAACGGCTGGAGTCGCTGGTGTTGATGTACTGCCGCGACACGACCGACGTCGCGACGCGTCACATCACGGCGTTGCCCGCGCTGAAGAAGTACTTCGCGAGCTACAACCGGATCACGGACCGCACGCCCGAGATGCTTGCGACAATGACATCGCTCGAAGAGATCACGTTGGATACGTGCGCCGGTCTGACCGATGCCGGTGTCGCGATGCTCGCGCGTCTGCCGAATCTGCGGTCGCTGCGATTGTCCGGAATGCCCGGCGTGACCGCGAACGCCGTCGTCAACTTTGGCCCGGAGGTCAAAGTGACCTGGTCGCCGTAGTCACGGATTCACCAGCAGCGCGCTTCCGATGAACGGCGCACCGCATGCGTTGTTCGGGCAGGTCATGTTCGAGTACATCACCTGCAGCGCCGGATCGCGCGTCGGCATCCACACCTGATAGTCGTCGAACTGACTCTTCTCGACGTCCGTCAGTTCCACGCCGCTCGGCCAGAGCACGCGAAGCTCGCGCATCCGATCCGCGGTCTCCCAGTCCTCGAACTCCACGAGCAAAGCATCGCCGGTTGCAGCGCCATCGGCGTAGAGCAGCTTCAGCGGCTTGTGTCCGCCGAGGCCGTTGGATTCGCGGTTGTGGTTGAAGTAGAGCTTGTAGCGCGTGCCGCCGACGTGCACGGGCATCGGCGCCTGTACCGCGGCGATGAGCTTCGGGCAACCGTTCGGCGCGTACTGCACGTTCCATTGTGTGCCGTTCCACACGGCGTACGTCGCATTGAAAAACGTCGCGCTGCAGGCGGGATCGGAGAGATGCCCGGTCACGATCATGAACGTGCCCGGCGTCTCGTCCCACGTCGATGAATCGAGCAACGGCAGTCCGAGCTTGAACTGGCGCGCCTGCTGGATTTTCGGATTCCCGTTCACGGCATCGCCCTGCGTTCCGATCAGCATTTCCGCCGCACACGCGCCGCCAGCTGCGAGATCGGTTTCGAGACAGATCGTCGAAGCGCCCGAGTGGAAATCGCGGCCCGTCCAGCCATCGACGCTGTCGCGTGAGTAAATGCGTGCGCGCTGATCTGTGCCGGCCGCTTCCCAGAACATGCGCGTTTGTCCGCCGAGGCGCGTTGTGAGCGGGACGACCTGAAACGTCGCGGGGCCGATGCCCATCCGACCGACGGCGTCGCCGCGCCGAAAACCGAAGCCCGAGATCGGAGTGAAGCCTGTGAGCGGATCGCTGGACGTCGCGATCTTGATGCCCTTCTCGCCAGCGACATTCGGATCGTAGTAAAGCTGCGTCGTGCCGTTGTCCCAGCGAATCGCAAACGGTTTCGTATTGCCATCGCTGACGAGCCGCTCCGCCGTCGAGAAACTGCTCCCGCTGCCGCGAATCTGCCAATACTCCTCGGCCGTCGTTGCGACTGTCGACGCGTCACTGTTGATCGAGCTCACACACGCCGCATCGAGACACGCGCGAATGCTGATTCGATACTCGGTGCCCGACTCGAGATTCGTGAGATCGAACGGGCTCGTCGACGCAGTGAACGTGAGCGGCGGACCGCCCGCCGTTTCCGTCGCGATGAGCACGTAGTGATCGATAGTGCCCGGCGCCGTCCACGTCGCGTGCAATCGCGTCGAAGACGCGATGCTCTTTCCTGCGATCGTCACGTGACCTGTCGCAGTCGCTGTGAGTGCCGCGTTCCATGTTGCCGCCGGTAACGTGCGCACCGCGCGACGCCTCGCTGCCATGTCGCACGCGAGAATCACCAGGAGGGCGCAGATCACACTTCGCATGACGGCTTCGAAGTGCGCACGGTGTCACGGTCGCGACCAGCGGCGTGTGACGAGGAGCACAGGAACGATGCTCTCGTTTCGCTCAGACCAGCGGCCTGGCAATTTCCGCTTCGTAGGCCGCCTGCAGCCTGGCGAAGACCGACCGCCTGGGCGCCGGCGCGTCCAGGTGGAGATGCCGCAGTTCCTTCATGAACTCGGACCACAACTTCGGGCCGCCGTCCTCGAGGATTTTTGCGCGTACGGAAAGCTCTCTCGACGCGGGTGTATGGCGCAGGCCCCAGCCGCCCATGTGGGCCAGTAAGGGCACCAGAGCGATGGATGCTTCGGTCAGGCTGTAAATGACCTTCTGCTTGTGGCTGGGATCGTCGCGACGGGATACCAGTCCGGCTTTCTCGAGGCGCGTCAGCCGGTCGGCCAGAATGTTCGACGCGATCCGCTCCTCCGACCGGGTCAGCAACTCGCGGAAGTGACGGCGGTTGCCGAACATCAGGTCGCGGATGACGATCAGGCTCCAGCGATCCCCCAGCGCCTCGAGAGTCAGATTGATCGGGCAGCCCGAGCGTGGGGCGTTCATGTGCACTCCAAAAACCAGTTGCGATATAAAACCAGCCGATCTATCTTACAACCGGTTGCACAACGCAACCAGAACGCGTGGATGTACCGCATCAAGATAAGGAAGTCAGTATGGCCAAGCTCGTGTTCGGAATGAACCAGTCCCTGGACGGCTATGTCGACCATATGGCGTTTGCGCCAGGCCCCACGCTCTTTCGCCACTTCGTCGAGGAGGCTCAGGGGCAGGCGGGCAGTGTGTACGGTCGCCAGGTGTATGAGCTGATGCGTTACTGGGACGACGATGATCCTGAATGGAATGCCGATAAACGCGCCTTCGCGGCGGCGTGGCGGAAGCAGCCGAAATGGGTCGTCTCGCGCACATTGAAATCGGTCGGCCCAAACGCCACGCTGATCGAGGGTGATCTCGAGGGCGCGATCCGCGCGCTGAAGGCCGAGCGGGACGGGGAGATCGAAGTTGCCGGTCCGACCCTGGCGCACAGCCTCACCGAGCTGGGCCTGATCGATGAGTATCGAATCTACCTGCACCCCGTCGTGGTTGGTCCTGGCAAGCCGTATTTCGCCGGTCCTCGGCCGCCGCTCCGCCTCATCGCTCATGATCGGATCGGCGAGGATGTGCTCCGGTTGACCTACGTTCCTGCCTGATCTCGCTTTGGTTGCTCCTGAGCCTCTCGCGCTACCTGCCCGATTTCGAAAGCAACCGTGCAGAAGGCTGGGCCAACCAGCGCAGGCGGCCGTGCTGTCTGCTCCGGTTGACCTACGTTCCTGCCTGATTTTGCTTTGGTTGCTCCTGAGCCTCTCGCGCTCCATGCCCGATTTCGAAAGCAACCGTGCAGAAGGCTGGGCCAACCAGCGCACCCGGCCGTGCCGGGTGGCGGAGGAGGTGGGATTCGAACCCACGGTACCGTTTCCGGTACGGCGGTTTTCAAGACCGCTGCCTTAAACCACTCGGCCACTCCTCCGGGCTGGGCGAAAACGGAACAGCGGCCTACGGCAAAAGATTCACGTCGAGCGTGATCTTCAGACGCAGGCGGCGATGCTGGCGGATCTCATCGAGTGACAGATTCAGCGGGATTGTCACTTCGCGCACGAGTCCGTCGGTTGCGCGGCGCTCGGGCGGGGTGGCGGCGACGGTCGTTGCGGGCATGCCCGAGCCGAGAACCGGGAGCGAGTCAAGGATCCCCGGCGGCAGCGGGATCTCGATCGACGTCGTCGGGACTTCGATCGCCTCCGGTGTCTGATCGACGAGCGTACTGCGCTCGAACGTGTTGAAGTAATCGGCCACGTCGTCGAACGGATTCACGGGCGGTGTGGCGACTGCCTGTGCCGAGCTCGAGCCCACGAGTTGCGTGGCGACGAGCGGCAGGCTCTCGTCCGCGTCATCATCGAGATCGAATTCAGCTTCACCAACCGGCGCGGCAGGAGCAACCGAAGCCGCAGGGCGGGAAGGGGCGGGGCGCGAAGGTGCGGGCGGCGTCACAGGCGCCCCGAACGGATCGTCGTCCTCATCCCAGAGCGAGTCCACGGGCGCGGTCGATTGCGTTGGCGCGTTGAGGATCGAGATCTCTTTGTCGATCGGCCCCGTGCCTTCGAGACCGTACTTCTTCACGAGGTGCGTGAGCACGAGTTGCGTGATTCCTTTGAGCGTTTCCTCGACGCCGAGTCCCGTCGTCGCGACCGATTCGAACGTCGGTGCGCCGAGCTTGTTCAGCTCTTTGGTGATCTCGGACGGCGGCAGCGCATTCGGAAGATCGCGCTTGTTGTACTGAAGCACGAGCGGCATCTCGCGCAGGCGGATGCCCTGTCGCTTGAGATTGTCCTCGAGGTTCTGCAGCGACTCGAGATTCGCGTCGAGTGCGAAGTCCTGACTGTCCGCGACGAACACGATTCCGTCCGCGCCTTTGAGCACGAGCTGGCGCGTGGAGTTGTAGTAGACCTGACCGGGCACGGTGTAGAGCTGCAGCTTTGTGCGCATGCCGCGGATCTTGCCGAGGTCGAGGGGGAGAAAGTCGAAGAAGAGCGTGCGGTCCGTCTTCGTCGCCAGCGAGAGCATCTTGCTCTTGTTGTTCGAGGGCAGCGAGTCGTACACGAACTGCAGGTTCGTGGTTTTGCCGCAGAGCCCCGGACCGTAGTAGACGATCTTCGCGGTGATCTCTTTGGTGGCGTAGTTGAAGAGGACCATCGTGGCTCCGAGTCGGACGAGGTTACGCATTTTAGACGACCGCCGCAACGTGGCATCGGACAATCGCCTCATCCTTTATCATGCGCGCCCGGAGGTCCCCGCGCATGACGCATCGACGGCTCCTGGCCGTTCTCCTTCTCCTGGTCGCGCCAGCCCTGCTGGCCGAGTCTCCCGGCGTTTACGCCATTACAGGCGCCACGCTCCATCCCGTTTCCGGTCCCGCGATTCCCAACGGCACGCTGATCCTTCGCGACGGTCTCATCGAGTCCCTCGGCGCGAATGCCGCGATTCCTGCGGACGCGGCGATCGTCGACGCCAAAGGCGCCCACATCTATCCCGGTCTCATCGACGCCCAAACCTCCCTCGGATTCACGACGGCCAAGCGCGGCGACGCGGAACCGACGCCGGATGCACTCGCGATCCGTAGCGTGAAGATCAGCGATGACGATGCGGATGCGCGCCGCGCAACCGGCGTCACGACGATCGTCACCGCTCCCTCCGCCGGCATCTTCAACGGCCAGTCCGCGATCCTGAACCTCGGCAGCAAAGCCGCGATCAAGACCCCGGCGGCGCTGCAGATCGCATTCAACACGCGGCCGACGTGGACCTATCCGGACAGTCTCATGGGCGTGATGTCGTTCCTGCGGCAGAACTTTCTCGACGCGCAACAGCACGTCGCGGCGCGCGAGGTCTACGAGCGCACGCCGGCCGGTCTGCAGCGGCCGCAGGACAATCCTTCGCTCGAAGCGTTGCGTCCGGTGCTGAAGCGCGAGTTGCCGGTCGTGTTCATCGCGGATTCCGAGAACATGATCCGCCGCGCGCAGACGATCGCGCGCGAGTTCAACCTCCGCTACATCATCTCCGGCGCGCGTCAGGCGTATGCGATGCCGACGGAGTTCAAGGATGTGCCGGTGCTCGTATCGGTGAAGTGGCCGACCGCGCCGGCCGACAAGGAAGATCGCGCGGATCAGCCGCTGCGCGTGATCCGCGACCGCCAGCTCGCGCCGACGACTCCGGCCGTGCTCGCAAAAAACGGCGTGACGTTCGCGCTCGTCAGCGGCTCGGGCAAGGCCGGCGATTTTCTGCCCGGCATTCGCAAAGCCATCGAGAGCGGACTCTCCGCGGATGACGCGCTGCGCGCGACGACGCTCTCGCCCGCGCGCATCTTCGGCGTCGATCGTCAGCTCGGCTCGCTCGAGCGCGGCAAGATCGCGAACGTCGTCATCAGCGACAAGCCGCTGTTCGAGAAGGACGCGAAAGTGACGCGCGTGTTCATCGACGGCCGCGAGGTGCGGCTGCCGAGGGACGAGAAGAAATCCGATGCGACCGCAGCTGCATCGGCGATCGACGGAACGTGGGCGCTGAGCGTGAGCGCGCCGCAAGGCAGCGTCGCGATGCAGGTCACGCTGAAAGCCGAAGACGGCCGACTCACCGGCACGTTCTCGGGCGATCGCGGCAGCGGCGACATCCGCGGCGGCACGATCGACGGCGCAACGTTCGAGTTCACGATCGCCGCGGGCGGCACGGATGCCGAGGCGGCGGACTGGGTGTTCCGCGGCAAAGTCGATGGCGATGCGATGTCCGGCACCGTCTCCTCGACCGGCGGCAGCTTCGACTTCAGCGGGAGCAAATCGAAATGAGAAACGCACTTCGCACACTGCTGTTGCTCGCAGTCGCGCTTCCTCTGTTTGCGCAGGAACGCGTCACGCTGATTCGCAACGCCACGATCCTGACGGTCACGAATGGCGTGATCGAGAACGGCTCCGTTCTGATTCGCGGCAGCAAGATCGCCGCGGTTGGAAAAGACATCACCGCACCGGCGAATGCGCGCGTCATCGACGGCACTGGCAAGTTCGTGTTGCCCGGCATCATCGACACGCACAGCCACACCGCGGTCGATGGCAGCGTCAACGAGATCTCGCTGCCGAACACCGGCATGGTGCGCATCGCCGACGCGCTCACGAACGACGACATCTCCGCGTATCGCCAGCTCGCCGGCGGCACGACCGCCGCGCTGATCCTGCACGGATCCGCGAACGCGATCGGCGGACAGAGCCAGATCGTGAAATGGAAGTGGGGCCGTCCGATCGCCGAATGGATCGTCAAAGACGCGCCACGCACGATCAAATTCGCCCTCGGCGAGAACCCGAAATCCGCGAACTTCCGGCCGCCCGAGGGGACTCCGCGGCAGTATCCGCAGACGCGCATGGGCGTCGAGGAAGTGATCCGCGGCTCGTTCGTCGACGCGCGTGACTACCTCGCGTCGTGGGATGAATACGAAGCGAAGCGCAAGCGCGGCGAAGCCGCGATTCCGCCGCGTCGCGATCTGCTGATGGAGACGATGGCCGATATCCTGCGCGGCAACATCGACGTCCACGCGCACTGCTATCGCTCGGACGAGATCATGATGCTGCTGCGCGTCGCCGACGACATGGGCTTCAAGATCCGCGAGCTGCAGCACGTGCTCGAAGGCTACAAAGTCGCGCGCGAGATCGGGAAGCACGGCGCGGGCGCGGGCACGTTCATCGACTGGTGGGGCTACAAAGCCGAGGCGTATGACGCGGTGCCGTACAACGTGGCGCTGATGGTGCGCGACGGCGTGCTGACCTCCGTGAACTCCGATTCCGACGAGCTCGCGCGGCATCTCAATCACGACGCCGCGAAAGCGATGAAGTACGGCGGCGTTTCCGAAGAGGACGCGCTGAAGCTCCTGACGATCAACGGCGCGAAGCAGCTGCGTCTCGATCATCGCATCGGCTCGATCGAAGTCGGCAAAGACGCCGATCTTGCGATCTGGAACGGGCATCCGCTGTCGAGTTATGCGCGCGTCGACACGACGTTCGTCGAGGGCGAGGTTTACTTCGATCGGCAGCAGGACCTCGCGCAACGCGAGACGCTGCGCCGCGAGAAAGAAGAGCGCCTGAAGAAAGAAGACGACGACGCGAAAGCGGCGAAGAAGACGGACAAGGAGAAATCGAATGCGACCCGCTGACCTGCTGCGCGTGCTGAGCTGCGTCGTTCTCACGGTGACGGCGTCGGCGCAGTCGACGATCCCGAACGGTCCCGGAGTCAAAGGCACCGTTGCCATTCGCAACGCGACGATCGTTCCGGTCACGAGCGCGCCGATCGCGCGCGGCACGATTGTGTTCTCGAACGGCGTCATCACCGCGATCGGGGCGAACGTCGACGTTCCCGCCGGCGCGAAGATCATCGACGGAACCGGCCTCTCGGTCTATCCCGGCATGATTGATTCCGGTTCGAGCGTCGGCCTCCTCGAGACCGACTCTGTGCCCGGCAGCGTCGACGTGTCGGAGCTCGGCGAGATCAACCCGAACGCGCAGGCCGCCGTGGCGATCAACCCGCACAGCGAGCTCGTGCCGGTGACGCGCGTCAGCGGTGTTACGCACGTCGTGAGCACGCCGGAAGGCGGGATCATTTCGGGACAGAGCGCGCTGATTCAGCTCGCGGGCTGGACGCCGCAGGAGATGGTCGTGAAGGCGCCGGCGGCGATGAACATCCGCTTCCCGCGTCTGCGCAGCGCGCCGCTCGTCGAAGTGCCGTCGGACGAGGATGCGGAGAAAGAGCGCCGCAAGACGTACACGCGCGATCTCGATCGTCTGCGCGATCTCTTCCGCGATGCGCGTGCCTACGCGAAGGCTTCTGCCGCCCGCGCGTCTGATTCAAAGGTGCGTCGTTTCGACCGCGACCTCGTGCTCGAAGCGCTCGTGCCGGTCGTCGAAGGACGCGTGCCGGTGGTGATGCATGCGAACCTCGCGCGCGACATCAAAGCGGCGCTGGAGTTCGCGGACGAGTTTCAGCTGAAGGTGATTCTCGCGGGCGCGCAGGACGTCGGCCGCGTGATCCCCGAAATCAAAAAGCGCAACATCCCGGTGATTCTCGGGCCGATTCTCGCACTGCCGCAGCGCGAAGACGATCCGTACGATCTGCTCTTCTCGAACGCGAAGACGCTCTACGACAACGGCATCCAGTTCGCGATCCAGAGCTCGGACTCGCACAACACGCGCAACCTTCCGTACCACGCTGCGTCGTGCGCAGCGTTTGGCCTTCCGAAAGAGGAAGCGCTGAAAGCCGTGACAATTTATCCCGCGCAGATTTTCGGCGTCGCCGATCGGCTCGGATCACTCGAAGTCGGCAAGCAGGCCAGCCTGATCGTGACCGATGGCGATCCGCTGGAGATCCGGACGAACGTGCAGCACGTGTTCATCGCGGGCGAAGAGATGCCGATGGATTCGCGGCATACGCTCCTGTACCGGAAGTTCGAGAACCGGCCGTAGGCCGGTTCTCGAAATCCCTCGCGAGAGCGAGGGATCTGTGGGGGATGGGGGAGGAACGTTGCCCCCGCCCTGCCAGATCCCGCGCTGGCGCGCGGGATGACGAGTGACTGCGTCACTCGTCACTTCAAAGCATTTCTCAGTTCCTGTACGTGCGCGGTTTTCACCAGCATGCCGGCCGGGAGAGTCGGGTCGGTGTAGTTGATCTGCGGCAGGCCGATGAATTTGCGCGCTTCGTCGATCGCGGCGCGCAGCTCGTTGATGTGGAACGCGCGAATCGCACCTGCTGTGGCGGGTGGCGTTCCGATGGCAAGTGATGGCAAGAGTCGGGCAGCCGAGCGCGCGAGGTTCGCGGCGGTGCGCAGCTCAAGCAGGTGCACGGCCTGGATTTTCGTGATCCCTGACCCGATCGGATCGTTCGAGAAGAAGAACGTCGTGGCGATGTCGGGGTTGGACAGCAGGCCACCGACGGGACGCACGCGATAGATGTAGGTGCGGTTTGCCTGAACGCCTGTGTCGACGTAACTGTTCGTCGCTGCGTTTCCGACGTAGGTCCATCCGTAGGATTCGCCGCGATGAACTTCATACGACGAGGCTCCGGTCGACGTCCACGTCAGGTCCACGCGAGTGGTCGTGACGGCAGTTGCGGAGACCGCGATGGGAGCGCACCCGGCGACAGCGTCCAAGCTGTCGCCACGAGCGCTGTTCTCGAACGTTCCCGTCGCGAGATAGCTGGCGTTGATCGAGGAGTGTGCCGGCGGTTGCGGCAACGGGATCTCTGTGGTGGCCTTTGATCTTCCGGGTTCCCCGGTCGGCACCAGCTGAAGCAGCGTTTGTTGGCCCTGGAACGTCAGTCTCACCTGTCCGGTAGGGGCGGCTGTGCCGTCCAGGTTCTGAACCGTGATGACGACGTCCAGCATGTTGCCGCAGATCACTTGCGGCAGAACCATCGTCGTCGACGTCCGCCAGCCGCGCACTTCGTAGGGCGGGTGGGTCACGGTCAGCGGATTGAAGTTGGCGTCTCCGAGGTAGCGTACGCGATATGTGTAGGTACCGGGCGTTACTCCGCTGTGGGTGAGAATTGCTGCCGTTTGGTGGAGCGTCGCTTCCGCGAGCACCGTTCCGGATTCATCCAGCAGTTGGAGCTGGCCGGTCGGAAGCGCTCCGCCGGCGGTACGCGCCAGCACACGAATGGGGATCTCGATGTTCTGGCCATAGGGAAACGTGACCATGGAGCTGGGGCCGGTCATGATGGTGTCGAGTTTCGGAGTGCTTCCTGTCGAGACGATCGGAATGACCATCGCTGACGAAAGATCCGTGTCCAGTTTCGTCGTTCCGACGCCGTTTCCCACCTGCAGCGAAAAGGTCGTGCCGCGCTGTCCGGCGGGGATTGTCGCAGTCGGCGGGGAAGCGACGACGATCGGATTCGTCGAGGAGAGGGTCACCGGCAATGGGGTGCTCTGCGAGGACGGACTCAGAAATTCGAGTGTGCTGGTCGTGTTGGCGACGAGGAAGGGAGTGGTCATGAGCAAGCCGTCGCGGCTGAACATCCGCGCAACGGTGTTGTCGCTCAGGTCGGGATCGAACTCCGTCGCGGTGACGATTGCGGTGGATGTCTGGCCGGGAGGGTTGGCGAGATCCCAGTAGAGGGTCGGGTCGGAGGTGCGGTTCAGCGTCAGCGTGCGACTTTCCCCGGCAAGCAGCGTTCCGAGAGAACAGAGTGTCGTACCGCTCGATGACGCGCAGCTCGGACCCTCGCCGGTTTTGATGAACATGGAGTCACCCGGGGAGTCGATGAAGCGAACCTGGACACCGGTTGCGCTCGAAGGTCCTGCGTTTGTGACGACGAGCGTGCGATCTTCTGTTCCGGTCTGCAGAAACGTCACGCTGAGCGCGCTGATGGTGTCTTCGTCCTCGATCGTGCCTGTGCCGATCCCGCGCTCGATTGCGCCGGTGCTCGGCGCGCTGAGCTTCACGAAGAAGGACTCGTTCTTCTCGATGACGCCGTCCCCGACGATCTGCACGTCGACGAATGCCGTCGCGACTCCCGAAGCGAAAGGCAGCGAGCCGCTTCGTGAGGTGAAGTCGGATCCCGCGGTTGCCGAGCCGCGGGCAGTCGCATACGCAACCGTTGCTGCCTGCGAAAGGTCTCCCGAGCGCGTGACGGTGAAGCGGAGCTGCTGTGTTCCGCTGTCGCCCTCGACGACGCGCGCGTCGTTGATCGAGAACGCGCTCGACGCGAGGTCCATCGCCCACAGTTCTCGTCCAAGGGACGTGGTCGCGCTGAAGTAGAGACGGCGTCCGGCCGCGGTGAGCTCGCCCGGCGACGAAGAGTCACCGCCCGGTTCGAGATCGGAGACCATCAGCGTTCCGTGGGCAGTGCCGTTGCTCGTCCATAGCTCGGTGCCTGCGGACGAAGTCGTTGCGGCGAACCAGACTGCGCCATCCGCGGCGACCGTCTGATGCGGAGCGGACGATGCTGCGCCAGGTGCGAGATCTTCAACGAGAACGGTTCCCGCGATTGTGCCGTTGCTCGTCCATAGCTCGGCCCCATCGATGCCATTGTTTGCCGAGAAGTAGAGATTCCCGTTGACCGCGACGAGAGAGCTCGGCGCCGAGGATTCGGCGCCGGGAAGGATGTCTTTCAGCAGGAAGGTCCCCGCTTCGGTGCCGTCGGTACGCCACAGCTCTTCGCCGGTCGTGCCGTCATTGGCCAGAAAGTAGAGAAGAGAGCCGGCGGGCGTCAAAGATCGCGGGTTCGACCCGGGAATGCCGGGCCGGATCTCCTTCACCAGCGAAGAGCCGTCGGCCGTGCCGTCATTTCTCCACAGTTCGTAGTTTGGATTTACCGAAGCGTTGACGTAGTAAAGCGCTCCGCCCATGATGACCGGTCCCAGGGGAAAATCGCCCAGGCTGGCGACCTGTCTCGTGCTTTCGACGGTGCCGTCGGTTTGCCAGAGGATCCCGTCTCCGGTCCCGTCCGAAAAGAAATAGAAGCGGCCGGCGATCTCTCCGACGAGCTCTGCCATCGTAGTGTCGGAGAGCTGAATCGTTCCGGCCGCGGTTCCATCCGTTCGCCACATGCCCTCGTAGTAATCGCTGAAGTAGAGGTAGTTGCTGCCGGCAAAGAACGTGGAGACCTCGAGATCCGCCAGGAGCGTGGTTCCCTCGACCGTTCCGTCCGTACGCCACAACTGCCTTGCGTAGTCGAAGAAGAGCAGGCCGTTCCAGGCCGCCGACGACCTGGGCGAAGGCGAATACTCGGGAAACTGTGTGAGCCCGACGGTCCCTGAAGCGGTTCCGTCGCTGCGCCATAGTTGGTGAGTGGCGGAGCCGTCACCGGCGGCGTCGAAGAAGACCTGATTGCCGGACGCGCGGAGATTCTCGGGATTCGAGGAAGGGGCCGGATCGGTCATGAGATTCGCCAGCAGCGACGTGCCTGCGGTCGTACCGTCACTCGTCCACGGCTCGATGCCGGTCGCATCGGACGCGCCCGCGAAATAGAGCTTGCCGTTCGCATGGCGCAGCTGCACATCGGCCTGGAGCTTCACATCCGGCGCGACTTCCACCGTTCCGCCCAGTGTTCCATCGCTCTTCCACAAGCGATAGTTGACGCCGTCGGTTCTCGCCCGGAAGTAGAGAGCTGTTGGTGTCGAAGCGAACGCGCCGGGGTTGAAGCTGGGAGTGTTGTTCAACAGGATCGTGCCGGCGTTCGTACCGTCCGTGCGCCAGAGCGCTCCCTGCACCGTGAAGAATCCATGACCCGCCGCCGACCACATGGCCGGCGCGACGGACGTTGAAGAGAGCCCGATTTCTCGAACGGCCTGTGTGCCGCTCTCGGAGCCATCGCTGCGCCACACTTTCAAAGTGGCGGAGCCGTCGTTCGCGATGAAGACGATCGACGTCCCGATCACGCCCATCGTGTAGTTGAAATTGTTCGCCTGGAAGGCGTCCCATTCGCCCGGAAAGATGTCTTTGACGATCCTCGTCCCGGCTTCCGTTCCGTCGCTCGTCCAGAGCTCACGGCCGTTGGAATCGAAGCCGATGAGAAACAGGCGGTTCGGTGTAGCAACGATCTGGCGCGGGTAGATCTCGCTCTTCACGACGGAAGTGCCGCCCGGTGATCCATCGCTGCGCCACAGGGAACTGCCCGACGAGAAATAGAACAAGCCCCCGAAGGTCTCGTAATAAAACGGTTGACACGAGCGTGCTGCTTGTCATCCGAACGTAGCGAAACCCGAAGCACGATCGTGCTTATTGACAACTGAATGGCCATTCATTCATGCTACGCCCCTCCGGAAATCAACGCAAAACGCAAGCGGTACGAAATCTGTAAAACCCGGGCTTCAAGGAGTTGCATATGGCGGAAGTCAAGACTCAGGGCGCCGTGGAAGCGATGGAAGTCGCCGAGGCCTCGCGCGAGACGGAATGGGAAAAGCCTTCATTCGTCGGTGATTTGTTCCTCGGCAAGCTCAATCTCGATCTGATCCATCCGTTCCCGGAACAGCCCGCGGCCGACAAGGCAGAAGCGGACGAGTTCCTGGCGAAGCTCGAGCGATTCCTCGCCGAGAACGTCGACGCCGAAGAGATCGATCGCAAGGGCGAGTACGACTACGAGCTCTTCAAAGGCTTCAATGAGCTCGGCGCGTGGGGCATGAAGATCCCGAAGGAGTACGGCGGTCTCGGCTTCAGCGCGACAAACTACAACCGCGCCATCGCCCTCGTCGCAACGTGGTGCGCTTCGAGCGTCGCCTGGCTCTCCGCTCACCAGTCGATCGGCGTGCCGCAGCCGCTGAAGTTGTTCGGCACTCCCGAGCAGAAGCAGAAGTATCTGCCGCGACTCGCGAAGGGTGCGGTCTCCGCGTTTGCGCTCACCGAGCCGGGCGTCGGTTCCGATCCCGCGAAGATGGAGACGCGCGCGGTTCCGAGCGCCGACGGCAAGGGCTGGATCCTCAACGGTGAAAAGCTCTGGTGCACGAACGGCCTCAAGGCCGAAGTGATCGTCGTGATGGCGCAGACGCCGCCGAAGGTCGTGAACGGCAAGGAGAAGAAGCAGATCTCCGCGTTCATCCTCGACATGGACACGCCGGGAGTGGAGATCGCG
>DASYLL010000103.1:0-19148 GCA_036009605.1 Thermoanaerobaculia bacterium
TCTACTACGGGATGAAGCGACATAGCTATCGCGAGCTGCCGCTGCGCCTGCACACGCAGGACGTCCTGCACCGCAACGAAGCCTCGGGCACGCTCAGCGGGCTGACTCGCGTACGCCAGTTCGCGCAGGACGACGCGCACATCTACTGCCTCGAATCGCAGGTGCCGGATGAAGTGCGCCGCTTCGTCGCGCTGCTCGACCGCGTCTACAGCTCGGTCGGTCTCGAATACACCGCGAAGTTCGCCACCCGTCCCGAAGTCCGCATCGGCGACGACGCGCTGTGGGATCGCGCCGAGAGCCTCCTCAAGAGCGCCCTCGACGCGCTCGGGCGTCCGTACGAGCTCAAACCGGGCGACGGTGCGTTCTACGGACCGAAGATCGACTTCGAAGTCTCGGACTCGATCGGCCGCAAGTGGCAGCTCGGCACCATGCAGCTCGACTACAACGCACCGGAACGGTTCGACCTGACTTACGTCGGCGAGGACAACGCCGAACATCGTCCCGCGGTGCTGCATCGCGCGATCTACGGATCGTTCGAGCGCTTCATCGCAATTCTGATCGAGCACTTCGCCGGAGCGTTCCCGATGTGGCTCGCGCCGGTGCAGATCGCCGTGCTTCCGCTGTCCGAGAAGTTCGTCGACTACGCGATCGAAGTGGAGAAGAAATTGAAAGCAGCCGGGTTGCGTGTCGAAGCCGATCACAGCGACGACAAGCTCGGCGCAAAGATCCGTCTCGCCCAGCTGCAGAAGATCCCGTACATGCTGATCCTCGGCGAAAAAGAAGCGTCGAGCGGCACCGTGGCCCTCCGTCTCCGCACTGGCGGCGATCAGGGCAGCGTGCCGCTGGACGAGCTGATTGCAAGGGCAAAAGATCTGGTGGCGACGCGGTCGCTAACCCTGTGAGTTTGACTTTCTGACGCCAATATCCGTATGGTTGGCCACCCGAAAACCTAGGAGGAGATTCGTATTTTCCCACCACGTCGTAATCCACGATTCGATCGCAGACCCGTCGAACCCGAAAACCGCATCAATGACCTGATCCGTTCCGCCGAGGTGCGCCTGATCGATTCCGAAGGCCACCAGGTCGGAATCGTCCCCATTGCGCAGGCCCAGGAAATGGCTCGTGAGAAGGACCTCGACCTCGTCGAGATCTCCGCGACTGCCACGCCTCCGGTCTGCAAGATCATGGACTACGGCAAGTATCTCTTCGAGCAGAAGAAGAAACAGGCCGAGGCGAAAAAGAAGCAGAAGGTCATCGTCGTCAAGGAGGTGCAGTTCCGCCCCCGCATCGACGAGCACGACTTCGACTTCAAGAAGAACAACGTCATCCGCTTCCTCGAGCATGGGGACAAGGTCAAGTGCATCGTCCGCTTCCGCGGCCGTGAAATGACGCACATGGAGCTCGGCCGGGCCGTGCTCGATCGTCTTCTGGTCGAGGTCAAAGAGCACGGTGCCTCGGAAAGTCCGAACCCGGACCTTCAGGGAAACCGGATGTCGGTGGTCATCGCACCCAACAAGTAGCCGGAATCAAACCCAGCCAGACCCGGTTACCAGCGAAGCTTTAAGGGGAAAGCTATGCCTAAGATGAAAACGCACCGTGGCGCCGCGAAGCGCTTCAGCAAGACCGGCAGCGGCAAGCTGAAGCGCAATCACGCCTTCCACTCGCACATCCTGACCAAGAAATCGCCCGGCCGCAAAGCGCGGCTCGCGGCTGAAGTCGAAGTCTCGCCTGCGAATGCGAAGACCGTGAGGCGGATGATTCCGTACAAGTAGCTCGCACGAAACACTTCTGAGCTGCTTCAAACCGGAGCGCGTCGGGTGAACACCACTCCTGACCCGGCCGCTCGAAACGAAAGGAAAACGAGGAGACCATGCCGAGAGTCAAACGAGGTCCAAAAAGAAAGAACCGCCGCATCAAAATCCTGAAGCTCGCCAAAGGCTTCTATGGGATGAGATCGCGCGGCCATCGCATCGCCATGCAGGCGGTCGACAAGGCCCTGAATTCCGCATTCACCGGCCGCAAAGACCGCAAGGGCGATTTCCGCAAGCTCTGGATCACGCGCATCAACGCTGCCGCGCGCCTGAACGGGCTTTCCTACTCGCAGTTCATCTCCGGGCTCAAAGCGGCGGGCAACACGCTCGACCGTAAGATCCTGGCCGATATCGCCGTCCGCGATGCCGCTTCGTTCACGGCTCTTGCTGAGAGCGCGAAGTCGGGAATCGAGAAGCGGAAGAACGCCGCGAAGTAACGCGAATCGCCACGCGATGCTGAAAGGCCGGGCTGGCGCCCGGCCTTTTTCGTTTGTGCTCAGAGCGCGCGTTTGGTGTTCGTGCGAATGTCCCACAGCGCGAGCTTTGGGCCGCGCTCGACGCCGACGATCGTGGCGTCTTCGTTGAACCGTGGCACCACGGGCCGTCGTTTGCTGGGCGGTCGCAGGACTCCTCGGGCGCTGCGGTGACTTTCTTCGTGACGAGATCAACGATCAGCATCGCCGGATCCCCGGCAAGCAGCATCTTCGATGCACCGATCTGCGCAATCACTACCGCAGCCGGCACCGGGATCGGCACCTCGCTCGCGACGCGTCCGTTCGCGTCGATGTGCACGAGCTTCGCGGCGTGCGTGACGATCGTCGAGCCGTCAGCGAGCATTGCGCCAAAACGTGGCTCCGTCGGCTTCACAGGCATCGCGACGAGCAACGCACCGGTCCGCGAGTGAAGAACCTCCGCATCGAACCTCGAGTAGATCCGCGAGCCATCCGCTGTGACGTTCACACCGCCGAACAACCCAGTGACTGTCTGCGCTGTGATTCTGAGTCTGCCGCGCGCGACGTCGAGTTCCTGGATTCGCATCCCGCCCTGCCAGATGTGGACGATGCGCAGAGAGTCAGGCTGCGTGAAAAACATGGCCGCAATCTGCCACGAAGAAACGCCATCCGCAGCAGCGAGCAATTTTCCCGAGGCCACTTCGTAGACGTCGATTCGCGCCTCACTCGCCATCGCCACGCGCGAGCCGTCGTGTGAGAGCCGCACGATGTGTGGCATCGGCACCACGATCGGTGTCGCAATCGACTTCGCGCCGTTCTCGAGACGCCGCGTGTGCAGACGAAACGCACCCTTCTCCTGCTGATCCGCGGCCCGCTGCAACAACTCGCGCGTATCCGCCGGAGCCGTCTTCACGCTCGGCAAGAGCGCGTCATTTTCCAGCCACGCGACGACTCGCCCGTCGGCCGAGAAGTGCGCTTCCGTCATCGGCGGCAGCGCAAGTCGTTCGCGTTCGCCCGGTCTTCGTGTTGATGAGATACGACGCGACGAACGAGCCGCGTCCGTGCGTCGGACCGGAGACGAAGGCCCATTCCCCGTTCGACGATTGATCAAGCGCGTGCAGTCCGGAGAGCGCCGACAGCGGAGGCGAGATCACCCACAACACGTACGCCGCAGCGACCGCGAGAACCACGGCCACGCTGCTCCAGATCACCGTCGACAGCGCCGCGTGATTGCGATTCGGATCGATACGTCCGCGCGCGAGTTGCCACACCGGCGCGAGGACGAGCGTCGCCAGCAGCGCGCTCCCCATCGCAATCGCAAGCTTCAACGCGACGTCGCCTGCACCGACGCGAAGCAGCGGCCGGAACAACGCCGCAATCGCGAGCAGCGTCATCGCCAGAAACGCGACGTCGAGCGCGATGCGCGCGGAGCGCGAGCGAAACATCGTCGAGGCGACGTGTCCGCCGAGGAAGAGTGCGGTACACAACACGATCGCGTAGAGCGCGCCGCGCGAACTCCATGTGTCGACGGAGCCTTCGTGCGCCAGCAGAAACGTCGGCAGCAGAATGATCGCAAACGCGCCGAGACAGATCAGCAGCGCAGCCGCGGTTTTGCCGAACCACATCGACGCAGGCGACACCGGTGTCGAGAAGAGGAACGCCGCGCGTTTCTCGCTCAGCTCGCGACCGATCGTCGAAATGCCGAGGATCAGCGCGAGAACGCCGGAGTACACGACCGCGAGAAAGCCGGCGACGATCGCGATGCCGGTCTGCCGCTGCTCGCGCAACGTGAGCGCCGCGAGGAAAGGAACGACCGCCATGACGGCAGCGATCAGGAAGAGACGCGAGCGATCCCGCAACTCGCGCGAAGCGATGGCGATGGCTGCATTCATGACGGTGTCCTTTTCTCAAGAAGGCAAGGGACGTTTGGTGCCGGTGCGCGAATCCCAGAGCATCGGCTTCTGGGAGGCGTCGATTCCGGCAAAGGCGGTTATCTCTTCGTAGTGCGGAACGACGCCACCAGTGAGCATCGGCCCATAGATCCCGGTGACTGAGGTTTCGACTTTGCGAGTGGCAAGATCGACGATCAACATGCGCTGCGTGTGCTGAACGATCGAGCCCGCAGAAAGCACGACCTTCGACGATCCCATCCGCGCCACGACGAGTGCGGCGTCGACCGGCAGTGGCACCTCGGCGGTCACTTTGCCGTTCGCATCGATGGCAAACAGCTTCGCATCGCGCGTCACGATCGACGATCCGTCGTCGAGCATCGTGGCGTAGAACCAACGCGTCGGCTTCACCGGCAACGTCAGCAACGCGGCGCCGGTTCGCGCATCGATGATCGTGGAGTCGGCGCGAGAATAGAGACGCGAGCCATCCGCCGTGCGGTTGAAGCCTCGGTTTTCACCGGTCGTCCACTCACCAGTCGTCATGAGCTTCCGCTCGACGAGATCGAGTTCGCGAAAGTGCCTGATCTCCCGATCCTTCTTGTCCGCCTCAATGATCCGAACGACGTCCGGCCCCGCGAAATACAGCAAGTACGCAACGGAGGTATCAATCCCCTGCACCGCGGCGAGCAACCGACCCGACACGAGTTCGTACACCTCGACGCGACCGCCCGTCGCCAAGGCTACACGCGATCCGTCGTGCGACAACACAAGGTGCGCAGGCAGCCGCGTGACGAGCGGTGTCGCGATCTGCTTCGCTCCTGGCTCCAGTCGTCGCATGTAGAAGCGACTCGTCCCGACACGCGGCAGAATCTCAGCGCTCTCCAGCCACACGAGCATGCGGCCGTCGCCTGACAGATGTGCGTCACCCCAAGGCAATCCAGAGACGCGTTCGTGCTTTCCAGTGGCGGTATCGATGAGATGCGAAGCCATGTACTCGCCGCGGCCAGGGGCGGTGCCAGAAACGTAAATCCAACGACCCGACGGATCCTGATCGAACTGAAAAGTCTGCGTGATCTTCGCGGGTGGAGTCGCGATCACCCAATACGTGAACGCAGCCGTACCGATCAACGCTACGGCCACGCCAATCCAGAGAAATTTCGAGAGTGCCGCGTGATTCTGCCGCGCGTCGATGCGTCCCCGCGTGAGCTGCCACGCTGGTGCCGCGGCGAGCACGAGCAGCACGGCAACACACAGGCCGACAATGATGTCGCCTGCGATGTCCTTTCCACCGCGCATGAGGATTGGGCGCACGATCGCGAACGCGGCGATTGCCGCAATCGCCAGCAGGAAGAAATCGACGACCACGCGCGCGGAGCGCGAGCGCAACATCGTCGACACCACGTTGCCCCCGAAGAACAGCACGAGACAGATCAGCGCCGTGTTCAGCGCCACCGCTCCGCCGCCCGACATGAACATGTTCTTCCAGCCTTCGCGTGCGAAGAGAAACGTCGGCAGGACGATGATCGCCAGCGCGCCGAGCGCGGTCAGCAATCCGGCCGCGGCTTTGCCGAGCCAGATCGCGGTCGCCGATACCGGCTTCGCGAAAAAGAACGACATCCGCCGCTCCGTGAGCTCGCGGCCGATCGAGGAAACGCCGAGCGCCAGCGCGAGGCTGCACGAATACGCGATCGCGAGAAATCCGGCGACCGAGGCAATGCCTAGTTGGCGATGTTCGCGAATCGTCAATGCGGCAAGGAACGGCGAGACGGACAACGCCGCCGCGATGAGAAAGAGACGCGAGCGATCGCGCAACTCGCGCGACGCAATCAGTAGAGCGGCATTCATGACTCGACTCCTGCTTCTTCGCCTGCCACGGCAATGAAGATTTCTTCGAGCGACATCGGCGAGACCTCGGCCACGGGAATCTGCAGCCGCGCGAACGCCACGTCGTCATAGTTCGAGACCACAGCTTCGGTACCAGTGCCCCACTGCCGCACCGACGCGGCGACGAGATTCGACTGCGCCAGCACCATCGGCTGGCTCGTGAAGCGGATGCGGCGGAAGCGCGCTTTCAGCGTCTCCACTTCTTCATCGAGCACGAGACGTCCGTCCTTGAGAATGCCCGCGCGATCGGCGATGCCTTCCACCGGCGCGAGATCGTGCGTCGTGATCAGGACGGTGATGCCGCGATCGGCCATCTCGCCGAGGACTTCTTCGAAGAGCGATTTGCGCGCGACGACGTCGAGTCCGAGGGTCGGATCATCGAGGATGAGCACCTCGGGCGACGTCGCCAGCGCCAGCGCGAGCGACACCTGCTTCTTCTGCCCTTTCGACAGCTCGCCGAAACGGCCCGCGGGCGGAATGCCGAAGCGCGCGATGCGACGATCGAATGCACTCTGCTGCCATCGCGAATAGAGCTTCGACGAGAACCACGCCAGATCCTTCACGCGCGACTCCGGCGGCGCATCCGGATCCTCGGGCACCACACCCACGCGCTCCATGAGTCGCGTGCGATGTTTCCAGACGTCCTCGCCAAAGAGTTTCGCGTTTCCCGAGTCGGGCTTCAGTTGTCCGAGAAGGCAGCGGACCAGCGAGGACTTGCCGGAGCCGTTGCGGCCGAGGAGCGCGTAGACCGCGCCGGAATCGACGGAGAGCGAGATGTCGTCGACGGCGGTCTTTCTGCCGTAGCGGAGCGTCACATCCTCCGCCTGGATGGTGGCATTCATGCTCATGCCTTT
Organism: Thermoanaerobaculia bacterium; assembly: GCA_036009605.1. GTDB lineage: Bacteria > Acidobacteriota > Thermoanaerobaculia > Gp7-AA8 > Gp7-AA8 > QHVT01. The sequence goes on from DASYLL010000103.1 coordinate 6,891, forward strand.
CTCCTGTGCTCGCGCGTGAGGCGCTCGAAGCTGTTCTCCAGCTCCGAGGTGGCCTGCGCGAGCGTCGCGCCGACGGACAACGCGGTGCCGGCGTACTGCCCGGCCGCGTCGCGCAGCGCTTCGTTACGCTCCGATTTCTTCAATTGCGACGGGACCTCCGCCACGAACGTTCCCTCGCCGCGCCGCACCGCGAACACCCCCGCATCCGTGAGCCGCTGATACGCGCGCGCCACAGTGTTGGGATTGACGCGGAGCTGCTGCGCGAGCTCCCGCACGGAAGGAACGGCGCCGCCCGGAGCGAGCGTGCCGAGAGAGATCATCCGCCGCATCCCCTCTTCGATTTGCCGCCAGATCGGGGCGGCGTTGGTTGGATTGATGTCGAACATGGCTTGTGACTCGCTGTACTATGTACCTAATACAGTAGGTCGGCAGTTCGACCCTGTCAAGAGGAGAGTCGTAGAGGGTTAGAGTGGCTTTGCACAAGAAGTCGCCCCTGCACATAAAGTCAGGCGGCTGCACATAAAGTCGCGGGATCGGCTAATTCGCGTTGCCGTTGCGCCAAATGTCTTCGCGGATCACGTTGCCGACATGGCAGATAGCACGCTTCATATCGTTCGCTTCGCCGCCGTCGCCGGGTTGTAGGCCGAGCCTCAGGCAAAGCTCGCACACCCCATCCGGTGCGTCGAACACATACTCTTTCTGGCTCGGCTCGTACCCGCAGATTCCGCACTTTTCGGTTTTCATGGCTTTCGCTCCGCCGGGTAGCATGATCTTGATCGCCTAAATCGGTCAAACGTCTCACGTTGTCGCTTCGATGATGACCTCCGCCGCAGGCTTTGCGCCCTCACTCTTTTCGCGGTGGGCTGATGGCGACCAGCGTCCCGTCTTCAAGTGCGTTCACGATCCTTTCCATGATCTCCAGCGATTCATACAGCAGCTTGCGCTGCTCCTTCGTCATCGTCACTCCGGGCGGATCGCCAACCACCCAAGCGAGTTCGACGTCGAGCGCTCGCACGATCCGAAGCACCGTCGAGAAGCGCGGCTCGATATGTCCCGCGTTGAGTATGCGCGAGAGGGTTTCCGGAGTGATCCCCGCATCCCACGCGATCGCAGATTGCTTCCTGCCGCTGCGGTTCACGGCGTAGCGAAGACGGTCGCGCCAGTCTGGCCGTAGATCCGGGACGCTCATTTCTCACCGTCTCCGAGATCGAACAGCTCCGTCAACCTGACGCGCCGCCGCCCCCCAACCAGACGCCGGCAAGCGATCGTTATCCAGATCATCATCGGCCGCGTCGGCTCTGCCTTGCCCCTCCGCAGTCGCAGGAGATGCTGCCGGCTGATGCCGGTCACGTCCGCCACCTCGTTCGGAATCAGCTCGTGATCCCTGATGAACTTCCCGAGTCGCGAGAGTCGCTTGGTTTTCTTCCTCACACTCATAGCATGTGACACTTATAGCAGGGAGGTCAAGCGACGAAAAGCGTCACACTCAAAGCATGGACGCGCAAGCGAAGGCGCTTCGTGCCTTCGGTGACCGGCTCAGGGAGCTACGCGAGAAGCGCGAGCTATCGCAGGAGCGCCTGTCCGAGTTGGGCGGGATGAATCGCAACTACGTCTCGGACGTGGAGCGCGGCCGTCGCAATCCCTGCCTCTGGAACATCGTGCGTCTCGCTGACGCGCTCGACGTGCCTCCCGCCGAGTTCTTTCGGCCGTTCGACAAGAGACGGTAGTGGCACTCGCGCTCAAACCTCGCGCGCGTTCAATGGTGGCACGCCGGATGCTTTTTCAAATCACTCGGTGTCGTCAGGGTTACCCTGAGTGCTGGGAGGGGACGCATAGGGGATCGTCTGCAAAACGGTCGCTCGAAAGCTAAAACCCTCGAAGTCCTTCATTTGGCAGCGGCACCTTAAACTAACTTACGCGCGACGATAGTCGTCCAGCCGCGCGACGTTGGCGCCACTGAACACGTCCCAATCCGGCATCGCCATGCCGGTCAACTCCTCTGCCACGGTTGGACCCCACCCCAGCGTTTCCGCGAGTGTGGCCAGCGTCTCGCCTGTGTCCCTCTCCGCGAAGTCCAGCGCCAGCGCCAGCAGTTCCGGTTCCTCTAGCGGAACTCGATATGGTTCCGCCTGATGCCAACGTCGCCATGAGTATTGTTTCTGTAGACGGCGGACCGTCGTTGCGGAAACGAAATCAAGTTGCAGCGCACGATTGAGAATATCGAACGCCGGAACCTTCCATCGCCGCTTTAGCTCGAATAGGTGCGGCCAATCGACTCGCGGAAGTACGCCGAATTCATCGCGGAAAACCTGTGCGGGCATTAGCAGCGCCAGCGCGAAGCGTTCCGCCGCCTGCTCCGCATCCGCCGTGTTCACATGAGTTAGGCCCATGATGAGATGGCCGATCTCGTGTGCCACCTTCACGCGATCAATGGCGCCATCGTTGTTCGTTACTGGCAGCATGATCACTGGCGGTGTGCCGTAGTGAGAGAACGCATCAACCTGCTCCACCGGCCCACGCATGCGAGTCACGACGATGCCGGCGTGTTCAGCAAGTTGAATCACGCTTGCGATAGGTGCGCGCAGACTCAGGTCAAACGAGATGCGCAACATCTCAGCCGCCGCTTCAATCTCTTGAACGTTGTGCGCCTTCATCGGCTTGAGCGCGGCCGGAGGTAGCTGCACCATCATCGCCAATGCGGACACAGCTTCTTGAAACGCAGTGCCGCGCGCCAACGCTTGATCATGCTTGCGCCGAGGCGTTGCGCTTGAGCTGCGGAAGCTACAGTTGTTCAGCGTGTATTCGTCGATGATTGGTCGTTCAAAAAAGGACGTGGCGAAATCCAACTCGTCCGACAGTGCCGTTACCAGACCCGGCGTGGGCTCCAGCAGGCCAGTTTCGAGCCGTGAGATCGTCGATACGTTCGCGCCTATCCTTCGCCCCAATTCCGTCTGAGTGTGGCCCCTGATGATGCGCGCGATACGAAGACGGCTTCCATAAAACCTATTCTTCTCCATGTTCCTTTTTGGGCTTGCGAGAACCAATAGGCGGTTTTCCAAGATTCTTTTCCTCTTCCCTCTTCAGGAACTTCCTTACCTTCGTCGGTTCCTTCGGAATCACCCACCCATCACCTACCGGGTTGAGGTCTTTGTCGACTGCGAACAGCGTGATCTCGTCGATCTCATGCTTTTCGTCAGTGGTATACGCGATCCGGACGAACGGCCCCTGCTCTTCCTCGTCTCGCTTGCGCTTAGTGATCCGTTCGCATCCAGGAAATGCCGACTGGAACGCGTCGAGCTCGATGGCGCTGCACTCGACGATCTTCGACGGAGGGTCATTCGGATCGCCGCGATAAAACCGAACCGGAACACTCCCGACACCGAACACGAAGTGTGCCCCGCCGCGACCGTCCTCGATGATCGAAAGCCAATCCTTGTACGGACCTGCGGCATCTTTCTCAATGCGCACACGAATCCATTCCCAGCATCGGCAACCGAGCACCCAATTGCTGTCGCCCTCCTCCGGCAAGTGCCGCAACACCGCAGTGTGTCGACGGTCCCGGAAGATGTTGCCGATGATGCACAGCCTTTCCTCGGTCAAATCAGGGTGAAGTTCGGTGGGTGTCTTCATTTGAGAGCAAATCTTAGCACCGGATCGGACAAGTGCTATGATTTTTTGCGTGGTTACTCAAATTTTGCGTGAAGATTATTTCCGCCCCTTGGCCCCGGCTAGGGCCGGTAGTGCGCCCGCCGCACGAAGCGCCAACTGCCGGAGCCATGCCGACAACTCCAGCCCGTCCCGTTCCGCAGCCGCCATCATCGCGGCTTTCTGATCGACCGTGACGCGCATGCGCACGACATCATCCTTCGTCGTCTTCTCGGGAGGCTTCTTAGGTTTAGCCATGGTGCTCCAATGTAGCTACATCGACACCACCCGTCAAGCGCCCGTCCTACTTGACGTAGAGCTACGTTGTAGCTACACTGTGTCCACAGTAGAGAGGAACACAGAACATGGACGCACGGCAGGAAAAGGGACTTCAGATCGCGGCTTTGATGAAGATCCAACCGAAGGGCGAGGGATGGATCGTTCCTTCGCAATCGCTGGTCAAACGGTACACGGTGACGCGTGACGACAACACGTTTCGGTGTTCCTGCCCTGACTTCGAGCTGCGTCAGCAGCAGTGCAAGCACGGCTTCGCCGTCGAGTTCTACTTGAAGCGCGAGACGACCATCACGCCGGACGGAGATACGACCGTCACCGAAACGCGCGCCATGCGCGTCACCTACGCGCAGGACTGGCCGAAATACAACGCGGCGCAGTGCGCGGAGAAGGAAGTGTTTCTTCACCTGCTCCGCGATCTCTGCGGCGCGGTTCCCGAGCCGGTGCGCAGCATGGGACGCCCGTCCATTCCGATCTCTGACGCGCTGTTCTCGGCGTGCTTCAAGGTCTATTCAGGGATGAGCAGCCGCCGCTTCATGACCGATCTCCGCGACGCGCAAGCGAAGGGATTCATCCGTAAGGCGTGGCACTTCAACAGCGTTCTCGGAGTAATCGAAGACGCCACCATCACGCCGACCCTTCACAAACTGATCACGGCGAGCGCCGCACCGCTCGCGTCCGTCGAGAGCGCCTTCGCCGTGGACTCCACCGGCTTTGGAACGCAATGCTACTACCGTCATTTCACGGCGAAGTACGGCCACGAGGCGACCTTTCGCAGCTTCATGAAACTGCATGCGATGGTGGGCACGAAGACAAACGTCATCGTCTCGGCGTCGGTCACGGAGCGCGACCATCACGACTACCCGGAATTCATCCCGCTTCTGAACGACGCCGCGAAGACATTCACAGTCGCCGAGGTCAGCGCGGACAAAGCCTACTCGGGCCGCAGCAACGTCGAGGCGGTAGCGGCACTCGGCGCTGCCCCGTTCATCCCGTTCCGAACGACTGCGATTGATGACCCGAAGCGCCCGGCGTGGTCGAAGCTGTTCCACTTGTACAACTACCGAGTAGATGAGTTCCTGCCGTACTACCACAAGCGCAGCAACTCGGAGACGACGTTCTCGATGATGAAGCGCGTCTTCACCGACACGCTGCGGAGCAAGGGCGTCGAGGCGCAGACGAACGAGTTGCTGATGCTCGTCATCGCGCACAACATTCGCACGCTGGTACACTCGATTTTCGAGTTGGGCATCACGGTGCCCGGTCTTTCAACCTGCACACAAAGTGCTATCGCTGCACATGAAGTCGCCTAGAAAGGGGACTTTAGGTGCAAAGCCGGTTAGAGTCTTAGAGGGGTCTCAGAGTCGCAGAGTCGCAGAGATGTCGTTGCGACGCTCTTTGCGACTTTGAGACTTTGCGACTTCCTCGGACGGACAGGCGGTCACAGAGTCTCAGAGCACGCGGCAGCCATGCTCTCTGCGATTCTGCGAGTCTGCGAAGCTCGAGCGCAGATCACGCCGGCGTGACGGGAGCAGTAGCGGCCGCCAAAGAGACCGTTGTCACCGTCGTGCTAACGTTCGGGCGTGCAACAGACCAGACCTTACAAACCTCGCCATCACCTCCGCATCGTCACTGCAGCCTCGCTGTTCGACGGACACGACGCGGCGATCAACGTGATGCGGCGGCTGATGCAGTCCTCCGGCGCGGAAGTCGTTCACCTCGGGCACAACCGCTCGGTCTCGGAGATCGTTCGCTGCGCGATCCAGGAAGACGTTCAGGGCATCGCCATCACCTCGTATCAGGGCGGCCATGTCGAGTACTTCAAGTACATGATCGACCTGCTTCGCGAGGCCGGCGCGAACATCCGCGTGTTCGGAGGCGGCGGCGGCACGATCCTGCCATCGGAGATCGAAGAGCTGCAGGCCTATGGCGTGGCCCGGATCTATTCGCCCGATGACGGCCGCGCGATGGGTCTGCAGGGAATGATCAACGACCTGCTGGAGCGCTGCGATTTCGAGAAGCGCGGATCCGACCTCCAGCCCCTGCTCTCGCGGATTGCAGAACGCGAAGACGCCACGATCGCCGGTCTGATCACCATCGCGGAGAACTTTCCGGAAGCGGGCGACCGGCTGCGCAGTTCGCTGACAGCTCTCGCGGGGCCGGAGCGAAAGCCGCCTGTGCTGGGCATCACCGGAACCGGCGGGGCCGGCAAGTCGAGTCTCGTCGACGAACTGGTGCGCCGCTTCCTCGCCGGTCATCGCGAGAAGACCGTGGCCATCCTGTCGGTCGATCCGTCGAAGCGGAAGACGGGCGGCGCGCTCCTCGGCGACCGGATCCGCATGAATGCGATCGACGACTCACGCATCTACATGCGTTCGCTGGCCACGAGGCAATCGAACCTCGCGCTCTCCAAGCACGTCGGCGAGTCGATCGAAATCTGTCGCGCGGCGGGATTCGATCTGGTGATCGTGGAGACGTCCGGCATCGGCCAGTCCGATACAGAGATCACCGAATTCGCCGACGTCTCGCTGTACGTCATGACCGCAGAATACGGCGCGGCCACGCAGCTCGAGAAGATCGACATGCTCGACTTCGCCGATCTCGTGGCCATCAACAAATTCGACAAGCGCGGGTCGCTCGACGCACTCCGCGACGTGAAGAAGCAGTGGCGCAGGAATCACAACGCGTTCGGAATGGCCGATGAAGACGTGCCGGTCTACGGCACGGTTGCCTCGCAATTCAACGACCCCGGGATGAATGTCCTCTATGCCGCGCTGATGAATTCTGTCGCGGCGAAGACAGGAGCGCCGCTCGGGGCGTCGCAGGAAGCGATGCCGGGTACCAGCGAAAAGCGCTGGATCATCCCGCCGGACCGGACGCGCTATCTCGCCGAGATCGTCGAGACGTGCGAAGCCGCGGATGCGTTCGTCCACGCACAGGCGGCCATTGCACGCCGCATGGATCAGCTCAACGGCAGCATCGAAGCGCTGAGAGAGAGCATCGGCAGAAAACGGCTGGAGATCGTCGAGCCGGCGGGACCGGGCGACACGGTCCAGGTCACGCAGCGGGTCGGAGAAGAGCCGGCCTTTCTCGGAGAGCTGGCGTCGCTCTATGACGACTACGCAGCGCGCCTCGCTCCCGAATGCAAGAAGCTGCTCGATGAGTGGCCGGCTACGAAACGGCGCTATGCCGCGTCGAAGTATCAGTTCCAGGTTCGCGACAAGATCATCGAGCTCGATCTCGTTTCCGAATCGCTCTCCCGCCTGCGCATCCCGAAAGTCGCGCTGCCGAAGTACGAAGGCCTCGGCGACATTCTGACGTGGCTCCTGCGCGAAGGGCCGCCGGGCCAGTTTCCCTTCACCGCCGGCGTGTTTCCGCTGAAACGCGACAACGAGGATCCGGCGCGCATGTTCGCCGGCGAAGGCGGGCCGGAGCGAACGAACCGTCGCTTCCACTATGTCTCGCGCGGGTTGCCCGCGAAACGATTGTCGACCGCGTTCGACTCGGTCACGCTTTACGGCGAGGATCCCGATCCTCGTCCCGACATCTACGGCAAGGTCGGAAATTCAGGCGTGTCGATCGCCAGCGTCGACGATGCGAAGAAGCTCTACTCCGGCTTCGATCTTTCCGATCCGACGACGTCCGTTTCGATGACCATCAACGGACCCGCGCCAATGCTGCTCGGGTTCTTCCTGAATGCCGCGATCGATCAGTCGTGCGAGAAATGGATCCGTAGTCAGGGAATGGTCGACGAGGTCGAACAAAAGATCGCAGACCTCTACGCCCGCCGCGGCGTGCCGCGTCCCACCTACCAGGGACCCTTGCCGGAAGGCAACGACGGACTCGGCCTCCTCCTCCTCGGCGTCTCCGGCGATGAAGTGTTGCCGCGCGATGTCTACGAGAAGCTTCGCGCCGCAACGCTCTCCGCGGTTCGCGGAACCGTGCAGGCCGACATCCTCAAAGAGGATCAGGCGCAGAACACCTGCATCTTCTCGACGGAATTCGCGCTCCGCCTGATGGGAGACATCCAGCAGTACTTCATCGATCGCCGGGTGCGCAATTTCTACTCGGTGTCGATCTCGGGCTATCACATCGCCGAAGCCGGAGCGAACCCGATCTCGCAACTGGCCTTCACGTTGGCGAACGGATTCACGTTCGTCGAGTACTACCTCTCGCGCGGGATGAAGATCGACGACTTCGCGCCGAACCTGTCGTTCTTTTTCTCGAACGGCATGGATCCGGAGTACACCGTGATCGGCCGCGTGGCGCGCCGGATCTGGGCGCGCACGATGCGCGACAAATACGGCGCCAACGACCGCTCGCAGAAACTCAAGTACCACATCCAGACGTCGGGTCGTTCGCTCCATGCACAGGAGATTGCATTCAACGACATCCGTACGACGCTGCAGGCGCTGCTCGCGCTGATGGACAACTGCAACTCACTGCACACGAACGCCTATGACGAGGCGATCACGACGCCGACCGAAGAGAGCGTGCGGCGCGCACTGGCCATTCAGCTCGTGATCACGAAGGAGTTCGGCCTGTCGAAGAACGAGAACCCGACGCAGGGATCGTTCATCGTCGAAGAGCTGACGGACCTTGTCGAAAGCGCCGTCCTCGCCGAGTTCCGGGCGCTCTCGGAGCGAGGCGGTGTGCTCGGCGCCATGGAACGGATGTACCAGCGATCGAAGATTCAGGAAGAGTCGCTCTATTACGAAACGATGAAGCACGATGGAACGCTGCCGCTCGTGGGCGTCAACACGTTTCTCGATCCGAAAGGCTCGCCGACCGTCACGCCTCTCGAAGTGATCCGCGCCACGACGGAGGAAAAGGACTATGCGATCGAAGCGCGCGACGCATTCTGGAAACGCAATGCCGAGACCGCGCCGAGCACCCTCGATGCGGTGAGGCGTGCTGCACTCGATGGCGGCAACGTCTTCAACGAGCTGATGGAAGCGTGCAAGGTCTGCACGCTCGGACAGATCTCGAGCGCGTTGTACGAGGTAGGCGGACAGTATCGGCGCAACATGTGAGCCGCGACTCGGTCCTCACACGACGAGGTGAAACCCTCCCCACGCCGTGTCGATCGTCTGTTCGTGGCGGAAGTGGATGACCACGCTGTTCTCCGCTTTTCCGTGGAAGAGCGTGTTGCAGTGTCCTCGGCGTGGATCGAAAATAGTGAGAGTGAACAACAGCAGGAAAACCGCAAGCGAACGCTTGCGCCGAGGAGAGGGTTGCGCTAACTGCCTCCGTAGTCCGGCGCGCGAAAACGGCATTCGCCGCGGGCGCGCGCCCGGTTGCTGCGACGGGCCGGATGGGGACCTTCCAAGTACCTCCGGCTCGTCGTCTTTTCTGGTCGAGCCTCCGCACTTCGTTGGGCGCGATTAGACTCTGTCTCAACTAATGAAGGGCAAGCCAGTCGTCTCAGCGGCGTTCGTCAAGTTGTACGGAATCGCTCGTTACTGCTGCAGCTCTTTGAGCACCCACTCATCCGGATCGATCACGACCTCGGCGGGGCGCCGCTCGCTGTCGAGCTCGAAGCGTTGTTCACGCTCGGCGATGACGACAGATTCGCGGTGGTTGCCGGATTCGCTGCGCACTTCAATCACGGTCGGGACTCGGAAAACAGGACCGTCCTGTTTCTGCGCGACGTCGAGCGCGACCTTGCCATTTGCCCACGTCCACGACGTTGTGAAGATGGGGTGACCGCGTTCGAAAATCCACTGTTGGAAGAACCAGTCGAGCGGTTGTCCCGCGTGGCGTTCCATGATCACGCGCAGCTCGCCGGTCGCGGCGTTGCGGTCGCGATAGGCGGAGTAGTAATCGCGCACTGCCGCGAAGAACGCGCGGTCGCCCATGATGCCGCGCAGCATGTGCAGGACCCACGCGCCTTTCTCGTACGTGAAGGGTCCGAGGAGTTTCGGTAATTCGACGATCGACAGATCGTGAATCGCGCGCGGTTGCTTGCGCTGCGCATTCAGATAGTCGCTGCGATCGACACGCATGCGCTCGAGAAACGCGGCGCGGCCGTCGGCGTGCTCGAAGAAGAGATTGCAGAAGTAGGTCGCGAAACCTTCGCTGAGCCAGACGTCGTGCCACTGCCGCTGCGTCACCGAATCGCCGAACCACTGATGCGCGACCTCGTGCGCCGCAAGTCCTTCCAGCGAGCCCTCGCCGTTGATGCGCTTTTCATCGAGAAAAATCGCGCTCGCGTTTTCCATCCCGCCGAACTTCGTCGAGGACTCGACGAGCGCGAGCTTGTCGTACGGATACGCGCCGATCGTCGCGTCGAAGTACGCGAGCATTTCCGCGACGCGGCCGAACTGGCGAATGCCATTCTCGCGATCGCGCGGATAGAGCCAGTACGCGACCCGCGTCACACCGTTCGCGCCCGCAGGCACGACCGCAAACTCCGTCGCACCGATGACCATGCAGTGCACCGGAATCGGCGTCGATTCACTCCAGTGCGTCCGCTTCACGCCATCCGCGAGCGTCTTCGTTTCGAGCAATGTTCCGTTCGCAATCACCGTGTACGCCGCGGGACTGGTGACGATGAACTCGACCGTCGCTTTGTCCGACGGATGATCGACCGACGGAATCCAGAACCGCGCGCGATTGGGCCAGTTGTCCGCGAACACGCTCGGATCGCCGTGCTTGTTTGCTTGCAGCAGCAAGCCATCCTTCGGCGACCCGTGATAGCGGACTTCGACGCGGAACGGCTCGTTCGTCGTGCGTTGCGCGAGCAGCGTCAATCGATCGCCGGCGCGCTCGAATGTCGCCGGCTTGCCCTCGACGCGCACGGAGTCGATCGTCAATCCCGCGAAGTCGAGTTGCAACGACTCCAGCGTCGATGCGATCGGTCGCACGGTCAGCTCTGTTGTTGCGTGGATTTCGTCGCCGAGCCGAGGAAGGGTGATGTCGACGCGGTAGTGCAGTACGTCGACGGCGGCGTTTTGCGCGAACAGAGGAAACGCAAACAAAAACACCGCTATGGAGGCAGATCCTCTCTTGAGCATCGTGACAACCTCCTCGATTTATGGATGGACCGGCGGAACGGAGGATACACCCGACGCGCGGCAACACGCGGTCCATGTAGGCGGGAACCGAAGGCGCATGTTAGCGTTCGTGTTCCATCAGAGGAGAGAAGGAACCGATGCGGTCCACCCGTCATGTCGTGGCAGCGCTGAGCCTCGCGCTGGCCTGGCCGTTGTTTGGCGAAGTGCAGGTGATCTCGGAAGCCGAGCGCACCGCCGTACAGATCGCCGCCGACTACTTGAGTCGCGGACCGTCCGCCGTCGCGGAACAGCTCGCGGCGACGTCCCCACTCCGCGAGCTCGCCCCCGGCGATCAACTCGCCGACCTCGAAGTCCGCCTCGGACCGCATCGACGCGCCGAATGGCAACTGCAGACCGCCGGCGCCGAAGCGAAGGATCGCATGGCGATCTTCAGCGTCGCCTACCCTGCCGGCTTCGAGGATCACATCACGTTCGATCTCGTGCGCGAAGGCAACGTGTACAAAGTGCAGGACGTTCGTTTCCTCGCGCTCGCGACAGGCAACAAGCCCGCTGTCGAAACCGCGCCTGTTGGGCCGGTCGTGCCGCAGCGCAAACCGTTTCCGATCGTGCCCGCGGCTGCAGGACTCGTCGTGCTGCTTTTGCTGATCGCGATCGCCGTTCAGGCGCAACGAGAGAAGCCACTGCGCGCGCTCGGCATCGCCACCGCGGTCGTCGTCATCGCTGCAACTGCGTTCATTTTCAAAGATGCGATCCTGCGCAGACCGTCCGCAAACACCGCTGCGATCGTCCCCGAAAAACCGAAAGGTCCCACGACACTCGCACCGTTGCTCGAGCTCCGCCGCGCGCTGTGCGAAGGCACCGGCAACGTCACCACCGCGTATCGCCTCGTCGATCGCGCTGCCGGCCGCGGAGCAATCGCCGATCTCTGGAAGATCCAATCCGATCTGCTGCAGATCGACACCGCGACCGCGAAAGCGACGCTCGCGCATTTCCGCGCGCCGACCGATCGCCCGCTCGCCGAGTTGCTGCGCGCGCGCCTGGCGTTGCTCGAAAACAACGATGTCGGCGCGGTGATCGCGTTCGAATCGGCGCTCAAGCTCAGCTCCGGCGGCGACGCCCTCCAGCTCGAAAGCGCCCAGATCCTCGAAGGTCTCGGCTTCGAAGACCGCGCCCGTGGCTATTACGACAAAGTCATCGCCCTCGGATCGCGCGACGCCGACATCTACTACACGCGCGCGGCCGAAGCGGCAGAAGGCAGCCGCGATGATGAAGCGGAAAAGCATCTGCGCCAGGCGTGGACGAT
>DASYLL010000104.1:0-2301 GCA_036009605.1 Thermoanaerobaculia bacterium
GCATTTCCCGCGTTGATTCTGTCGCTCTATCACGGCCACTACGACGAATGGGCGAGCTACTGCCTCGATCAACGCAGAAGCACAGAAACGTACCCGCTCATCGGACCGCTGATCGACACCGGCCTCGGCGTCTCCGCGGAGCGCGAAAAACGTCTGCGCAATGATCCGCGCACGGACGTCATCGGCGTTGGTGATTTTGATGCGTACATTGCGTCCGCTCCTGTGTGGCCGACTCCGGATGTCGGCGATGCATTCCGCAGTGCATACCGCAACACGATTCCCGTGATGTTCGTCAATGGCGACTGGGACACGTCGACGCCGATCGAGAACATGCTGGCGATCCGAAAGTACTATCCGAACAGCCGCTCGATTCTCGTGCATCGCGGCACACACGGCGCACGGCGCGAGCTGTTCGATCAGAACGCCGAGGTGCGCGAAAAGGTCCGCGGATTTCTGAAGACGGGAACGTTCCCTGAGCTCGAGGAAAACGTATCGGTCGCAGTTCCCGAGTTCCGGCTTCCTTCGTTCCCGGCTCCGTCCGCCGCGAGCGAGTGAAGCTTTTCCCTGCTACCATCTCTCCTTCCAAAAACTCAGGAGAGAAAATCCCATGTCCCTTCGCGCGCTCACCGCCGCTTCGCTCATGCTTTTCGCTGTCGTCACGTCTGCACAGCAGCCGCAGGCCGCAAAAGACGAAGCCACCAAAGTTCTTCAATCCATCCGCTGGGTCAATGGACCGGGCAAAGGCGAGATGAAAGACATCGCCGCAATCGATGTCCCCGCCGGCTACATCTTCGCGAAAGCGGAAGACGTGGCGAAGTTGATGGAGCTGATGGAGAACCCGGTGTCGGGCCAGGAAGTGGGCTTCCTCGCGCCGGAAGACATGAGCTGGTTCATGGTCTTCGAGTTCGATGAAGTCGGCTACGTCAAAGACGACGAGCGCGACAAGCTCGATGCCGACGCGATCCTGAAGAACATCAAGGACGGAACCGAAGCCGCGAACGAAGAGCGTAAGAAACGCGGCTGGGATTCGCTCAACATCGTCGGCTGGGAGCAGCAGCCGAAATACGATCCGTCGAGCAACAATCTGACATGGGCGATCCGCGGCGAAAGCGGCGGCAGCCAGATCGTGAACTTCAACACGCGCATCCTCGGACGCGAAGGCGTCATGGAAGTCGCGCTGGTCGTCGATCCTCCGCAACTGGCGGGTGTTCTGCCGACGTCACAGAAACTCCTCGGCGATTACGCGTTCGTTCCGGGCAAGCGCTATGCGGAGTTCAAGCAGGGCGACAAGCTCGCGGCGTATGGTCTCGCGGCGCTCATCACCGGTGGCACCGTTGCGGCGGCGGCGAAGAGCGGGCTGCTCGCGAAGCTTCTCAAAGTGCTGGCGAAGTTCGGAATCTTCATCGCCGCCGGCGCCGCGGCGCTATTCAAGAAGCTCTTCGGCAAGAAGGACGAGAACGCAGCATAGCCACCAATGAGTGACGCGCAGTGGCTGCTGATCATCCTCGGGGTGATCTATCTCTCGGACTGTCTCGTGTGGTTGCGCAGAGACGCGATCGCGATCGTGATTCCGTTGCGCGGGCGCGCGTTCGTGCGCCGGTCTGCATCCTGGGCCGGCAATGAACGAGGCGGTCTCGCGTTCCTGACGCTGCTCCCCGCGCGCGCCGTGTTCGTTTGCGATGCGACGAAGGGCGGGAACTTTCGTTTGCGCGAGATCGATCAACGCGTGGGACGAACAATCGCCGACACGAGTGTTCTGCGCATGTTCTCGTTGATTCTCTTCGTGCTGTTGTTCGCGGTTGCGCCGGCGCTGGCGTGGCGATTCACGTTCGAGCGCATCGGCCTCGATCTCATCGCGGCGTTCGTCGTCTTCAACGCGGCAATGGCGATCCTCTTCTTTCGCGCGCACCGCCGCATCGATCGCGACGACGCATGGCATCGCTGGACGCACGCGATCGTGATGCTCGTCGCGACGCCGAGCGCGGTCCGCGCAATCGATCAGACGACGCGATCCGCAATGCGCGAACACGACCCGCTGGCCGTCGCCGCACATCTCGCGGGCACCGAGGATCCCATTGTGAAAACGATGCTGCGCGAGTTCGCGCATCCGTTGGGCGGCGTGGCTCGCGATTCACGCTACGACGCTGCGCGCAAAGCGGGATTCGTGCATGTGGAAGAGCCGCCGGCGGGTGCGAGTGCGTACTGTCCGCGTTGTCTGTCGCTGTACGCGGCAGGGACGAGTGCGTGTGCAGATTGCGGGATCGTGTTGTTGACGATGTAGGTTTGGAGTGGGGGGGGGGG
>DASYLL010000105.1:0-16665 GCA_036009605.1 Thermoanaerobaculia bacterium
GTCTGCGGCCCGGAGTTCGTGATCTGGAAGGTGAACGTGAACGGCGCGAGCTGCGCGACCGGGAGAGTCGGGCCGGAGGCGCTCACGACGAGATTGGCCTGCAGCGGATCGACGGTGACGCTCGCGCCGTCGCTGTTGTTGCCGGCGTTTGGATCGTTGGACGAGCTGACGGTCGCGGTGTTGATGAACGACTGCGGCGTCGCGGGTGCGGTTGCGTTGATGGTGATGGTGGCCGCAGGTCCCGTGGCGATTGACGCGATGGTGCAGGTCACGATGTCGCCGACGACGTTGCAGCTCCATCCTGAGCCACCCGCGCTGATTGCCGTGTGACCGGCGGGGAGCGTGTCGGTGACGCTGATGCTGTTCGCGGGATCGGGGCCGAGGTTGTTGACGTCGATCGTGTAGCTGATCGGATTGCCGACCAGGACGTTCGACGGCGCGCTCTTCGCGATCGAGAGATCGCCGAGTCCGGCCACGCTGAGGAGGAGACCGCTCGCGTCGTACGCGTCGGAGAAAGTCTTGCCGCCGGTGAGCGCCGGATACGTGTACGGCTGCGTGAAGTCGCCGACGTGCGCTCCGCCGGGGATGGAGAGGACGCGGAAGCTGTCGCCCGCGAGCGGCTCGTAGGCGGGTGCGAGGATGATCTCGAGCGTGCCCGCGAAGTTCGGCGTGGTCGTCGGGAACTGGAGCTGCGCGTGCTGTGTGCCGGGGAGAACGCCGCCGAGACGGATCTTCGTGAGGCCGCTGGGCTGACTGAATCCATTGAACGCGAGAATGCCGTGGACTGCGTCGAGGATGCCGCCGTTGTTCGTGAACGGGAAGCCGAACGTCGTGATGCCGGTCGCGGTCTGTTTGCGAATCGTGCCGGTGTTGACGAACGAGCCGGCCGCGCCGCCGTTCGTCATCGCGGCGTCGACGGTGATGTTGAAGAGACCGGCGTTCGAAATGTTGCCGCCGGTCTGCACCTGAATGATTCCGGCGATCCAGTTGATCGTGCTGCCGGAGACGGTGGAAAGCGTGCGCCCGCTCAGTGTCTTCGGCGCGGCAGTCCCGATCGTGAGCACGGTGGCGGGTCCGGCCTCTGTCGTGCCGCTGCCCTGCATGGTGCCGCCGGACCAGTCGCCGGTAGCGCTGATCGTGAGCGTGCCGGTGCCATCGAGCGTACCGGCGCCCTGCACGAAGTGGGAGATGCTGACGGGCCCGCCGATGTTCAACGTGCCGCCCTGCACCGACACGGCGCCGCTGCCGCTCGCGTTGGTGCCGGAGGCAAACGTGTAGGTGTCGGAGTTGACGAGGAACTTCGCGCCGCTGCTGATCGTGATCGAGCCGCTGTTCGTGCCGGAGGCGACGTCGAGATGGCCTGTCTGAATGTCGATCGTGCCGCTGCTGTCGAACGTGAGGCCGTTCAGCAGCGTCGTGTTCGTGCTGGTGCTCTTGCGGAACGTGCCGGTGTTCGTGAAAGCGCCGGCACCGCCGATGTTAAGCAGCGAGCCGTCGCCGGTGGTCACGAAGAGTCCTGCGTTGCTGATGGTGGCGCCGGTCTGCAGCGAGAGACCGACGTTGCTGCTCATCGTCGCGGTCGCGCCGGAGTTGATGTTGAGCGCGCGGGTGCTGAGTGTCTTCAGCGATGCGCCGGTGATGTTGATGAAGTTGCCGGTGAGGATCGTGGTGGAGCCGCTGCCTTCATGTGCGCCGCCGGTCCAGTCGAACGCTCCGACGGTGATGCTGCCGGTGCCGTTGAAGGTGCCGGCATCGAAGTCGACGTTCGGGATGAAGAGGCCCGTGTTCGCGGTGAGCGTGCCGCCGTTGATGTGAATCGGGCCGGTGCCCGACATCGTGGTTCCGGTGGCGAGCGTGATCACGTCGTCGTCGGCGACCAGTGTCCCGTCGATCCAGAGCGTGCCGTTATTCGTAAACGTTCTCGGGTTGAAGGTGCCGCTCTGGACGCGTACGACGCCGCCGCTGTTCGAGACGAGCGGAACGTTCATCGTGGTCGTGCCGGCGCTGGTGGTCTTGCGGAACGTGCCGGTGCCGGTGTTGGTGAAGGTGCCGGCGGCGGACGCGTTGATGATCGACGCATCGCCAGTCATCTCGAAGATGCCGGAGTTAGAAACAGCTGCTCCGTTCTGCATCGAGAACGTGCCGAGGCCGCCGAGTGTGGCGGTGCCGCCGGAGTCGATCGTGAGATTGCGCTGATCGAGGGTCTTCGCGCCGGAGCCGAGGAGATTCAGCGCGCCGCCGGAGGCGATGTTCGTGGAGCCGCTGCCGCTCATCGAACCGCCGGTCCAGTCGAAGACGCCGCTTGCGCCGGTGGTGAGGACGCCGGTGCCGTTGATCGTGCCGCTTTCGAGTTTGATGCTGGGGATGAAAACGCTCGTGCCGTTGACGGCGAGCGAGCCGCCGTTGACACGGATGGTGCCTGTGCCGGTGATGTTCGTCGCGCTGCCGAGCGTCACGGTGTCGCTGTCGACGACGATCTCGGTGCCTGCGGTAAGAACAGCCGAAGCGTTGATCGACGCGGCGCTGAAATTGAGAAGTCCGGTTTGCAGATCGAGCGTGCCACTCGTGTGCGTGAAGTCGACGCCGGTAAACGTCGTCGTGCCGACGGTGGTCGTTTTGCGGAACGTGCCGAAGTTGTCGAAGCCGGCGTCGCCGCCGACGTCGCTGATCGTCGCGTCGGTCTTGATCTCGAAGAGACCGTTGTTGTCGAAGCCACCGCCGGATTGCATCTGGATTGCGCCGCCGTTCCACGTTGCGGTGGCCAGGTTCGCAATCGTGATCAGGCGCTGGCTGAGGATGCGTGTGACCGCGCCGTTCATCTCGAGCGCGCCGGGTGCGTTGATGTTGAGCGCGGCCACACCGCTGATCGTGCCGCCGTTCCAGTGGAGCGAGCTGGTGACGTCGAGCGTGCCGGTGCCGCCGAAGTTGCCGTCGAGCGTGAGGCGTCCGCCGCTCGTGACGTCGCTGGGATTGGCGATGTTGAGTGCGTTGCCGGTGGTGACGAACAGGATCTGCGTGCCGCCGCTCGCGCCGACGTGCAGGCGATCGACGGAGGCGATGGAGTTGAGGTTGACGGTGTAGCTGCCGATCGCGTCGATGAATGCTTCATCGCCGGCAGTCGGGACGACGGCGGGATTCCAGTTCGCCGGCGTTTCCCAGTTGCCGCCCGATGCGTTGATCCAGTGAATCGGGCCGTTGACGAGGGCGGATGCGGAGAGCTCGGAAGAACCCTCGCTCGGCGTCGTGCACGCGACGTCGCTGAACGCGGTCGCGGTGGCGACGATCTTGTCGCCGACGACGGCCGGACCGGCCGGGATGCTGACGATCGTGTTCGTGAAGACGTTGCCGGCCATACAGCCGGAGGTGCCGAGGTAGAGGAGCGCCTGACTCGGAGTCGACGTGTCGGCCTTGAAGAATTCGACGGCGACGAAATTCACCATCACGCCGGCGCTCGAGTCGAGCGAGAACATCACGTCGAGGTTTCCGCCGTTCGCTTTCGCCGCGCCGATGGTGGGGAAGTTCTGTTTGTTGTTCGCGCCGAGATCGCCGTCGGTGGCGTCGTTCGGCGTGATGCCGTCGTCGTCGAGGTCGATGGCGTTGTGCGCGTTCGCGTAGATCTTGTTTTTGTGGAAGACGTTACCGATGCCGGCGGCGGAGTTGAGCATGATGCCGTCGGCCTGGTTGTTGGCGATCTTGTTGCCGATGGCGGTGCCGATGAGATTGCGCTCCGCACCGGCGCCGAACGAAATGCCGGTGACGTTGCTCGCGGCCGTCGCGCCGTCAAAGGCGATGCCGATGAGGTTGTTGTCGACGGTGTTGTCGTCGCCCAGGATGTAGAGACCGGCGCCGCCGCTGCTGCCGCTGATGACGTTGACGTCGCTCGGCGAGGGACCGCCGATCGTGTTGAAGTTCGACCCGTCGACGATCTCGATGCCGCCGCCGTTCGCGATGACGGTGGCCGTATCGCCGGCGACGCCGATGCGGTTCGCTTCGACCGTTGCGCCGGTACCCGAGAGTTGAATCGCGACTGTCGTGTTGCCGGCGATGACGTTGCCGATGCCGCTGTTGCCGATCGAGACAGACGAGCAGGCGGGGCAGACGGCGATGCCGAGGTCGTTCGCGATCGCGCCGAGGAGATCAGCGCGCGTGCCGATGTAGTTGCCGCTGATCGAGATCGTGTTCGAGCCGCTTTCCGTCGAGAAACTTCTTTCCGATCGGATGCCGCGCGGCGACGTTGCCTCGAATCCGCCGAGATCGTCGGAGACTGCGACGCCGATGACAGTGTTGCCGCTGATGACGTTGCGGTCGGCGGGGAGCGGGCCGCCGAGCGTGCTTTCAGTCGAGCCTTCGAAGACGACGCCTTTCGCGTTCGAGGCGGCGAGGAGACCGGTCGCATCGGTGCCGATGTAGCAGCCGGAGACGTTCGAGCCGGAGTTGTCGCCGACGAGCTTCACCCCAACGCCGGTGCCGCTGTCCATGAAGTTCATGATCGCGAAGCCGCGGATTTTCACGAACGTTTCCCGGATGTCGAAGCCGGTGGCGATGCCGTTGCTGCCGTCGATCGAGAGTGTGATCACGGCGTTCGAGGGGAGGCCGAACGCGTTCGAGTTCGCCGACGCGCCGGGCGCGGTGTAGCCGTCGATGGTGAGGCTCGAGACCGTGATCGCCGGCAGCGGTGAAAGCAGCAGGATGTTGCCGCTGACGCTGAAGTCGATCGCACACGGCGCGGTACAGCCGCCGGCGTTGTGCGTTTCGATCGCTTCGCGCAGCGAGCCGGGGCCGCTGTCGTTCACGTTCGTGACAGTGATGCTCGACGGCGCCGCGTCGACGTTGAAGAGCGCGCTGTCGCCGGGCTCGAGACTCTCACCGGACGACGACTGCGCCTGCAACTGCACGTCGGTTTCGGCGGTGTCGTAGGTGTTGCTGCTGACCGTGCCCGAGCTCGTGCCGCTGTTGATCCAGCCGGTGCCGCCGAGGAGCGAGCCGCTACCGCTGGAGATCAGGACGATGTCGACGCTGGTGTTGGTGTTGACGTCCGCCGCGAGGCCGTTGTCGTGTTGCGATTCGACGGAAACGGAGAACGGAACGTTTGCGTTCGGATTCGAGCCGCCGTTGACGCTGAGAATGGCCAGCTTGCCGGCGGCGCCGAGGCTGCCTTTCTGGCCGACGGTCCAGCTGCCCATCAGATTGGAGACCGTGGTTTGCGTCGCGTCGTGCGCGCCGACGTTGACGATGCCGTAGCGTGTCCACGAGGCGCCGTAGTGTCCGAGGACATAGGCCGATTCGGTGCCCGACGTGACGTCGGCGAGGTTGTAGTGGAACGTGAGATCGGCGGTAGCGATGCCGACGTTGTTCGAGAGCTGCCACCAGCGTTGCAGCACGTTCGGGCCGGTGTTGTTCGGCTCTGCGCCGTCATTCGCCATGACCATCAACGTGCCGGGATTCGCGGGTGTGACGTCGACGGGCGAGTAGCCGGTGGCGGTGCCGACGATGAATCGCTGCATCACCGCGGGCGTGCTCATCTGAATCGAGAGGTTGCCGATGACCCACCCGCCGGTGGTCGTGGCCGATCCGCCGGAGAGGATGTTCATCACGCTGCCGGACATCGTGGCGTTGCCGGCGCCGCTGATCGTCAGGTCGATGACGCTGACGGTCTGCGTGAACGTGACGCCGAAGGTGTTGGTGAGCGTGAGGTCGTTGACGTTCGCGACGGTCGTGCCGCTCCAGGTCTGCAGTGCGGAGTTGTTGAGGACGACAGTCGACGCGCCGATGCCGCCGTTGAACGTGCCGTTGTTCGTCACGTTGCCGGTGATGGTGACGGTGTTGCCGCCGATCGAGAACGTGCCGTTGTTGGTGAAGTTGCCGACGATGTTGAGCGTCGGCGTCGACGTGTCGAATGTTCCTGCGGTGACGGTGAAGTCGCCGTTCACGGTCGTGGCGCCGGCCATCGTAGCGGTGCCGCTGAGTTTGTTGATGACGAGACTGTCGTAGGTTGCGGCAAGGACACTTTGCGCCGAGGTGCCGTCATACGTGACGGTCGTGTTCGCGACGGATGTGAGCGGGACGGTGGCGCTCCAGTTGCCGGCGAGATTCACGGAGCCGCCGATGCCGATGGTGATCGCGCCGTCGCCCACGATGTGGCCGTTGACGTCGAGATTACCGTCGCCGACATCGAGCGTGACCGCGTTGCCGCCGTTGTCGAGGATGTTGAGATCGGTCGAGACCTGCAGCGTCGTGCCGGTGAACGAGTGCGCGACCGGACCGCCGACGCTTTGCACGTAGAGACGTCCGTAGGTGAAGCTCGTCTCGATGTTCTGCGAGACCGCGGCGTGATACGAGATCGCGCTGTTGGTTGCGAGCGTGATGTTTGCGGGAGCGAATGGCGCGGGGAACGTCGTGGCGGTCGTGGCGTCGCCGAGTTTCAGCACGCCGTTCGTGCCGACGCTCACGTTCGACGTGCTGCCGGCGTTGAGCGAGATCTGCTGGCCGCCGTCATCGAGGAGGCCTTGCGGGATTGTGAGGTCGCCGTTGACGGTCATCGGCGACGCGAGAGTCGCGGTGCCGCCGGTCTTGTTGAGCGAGAAGTGATGGAACGTGTAGCCGGCGATGGTCTGGAAGTTGGTGCCGTCGAGGACGAGCGTGCCGCCTGCAGCGGTGAAGAGCGTGCCGCCTGATCCGAGGTCGCCGCCGAGGTTGATGATGCCGCTCGGTCCGAAGTCGATCTGCGCGTCGGCGGGGTTGCCGCTGAAGACGATGTTGCCTGCGAGAGTTGCCGTGCCGCCGAGGGAGGAGAAGACGAGTTTCGACGTGCCGCCGAACGAGCCGCTGTCAATGTGGACGTTGTTGTTCGGAACACTGAGCGTTCCGCCGTCGATGAGCACCGCGCTCGTCGAGCTCGTCGCGGGCGCGCCGATGATCAGCGCGGGGGAGGCTGCCTGCTCGGCGATGAGGCTGCCGGTGCTCGAGATCTGCAGAGTCTTGTTGCCGTTCGCGCCGTCGAAGGTGACGCTGAGGACGACGCGTGCGTCGCTGACGGTGATGGTGTGGTTGTCTGTGATCGTGACCGTGTCGCCGACGCCGGGCACGCCGGTGGGCGACCACGTGGAGCTGAGGTTCCAGTCCCCCGACTGAAAACTCGTGTACGCCGTTGCGAACGCCTGTCCGCAAATGAAGAACATCGCGACGGCGAGCACGCCGCGCAACTGCATCAATCGACTCATGCACTCTCCCGGTGATCGGACCCGAGTTGGAAGTAGTACTGCCGTGAATGTGGTGGAACCCGCCGGTAATGTAAGGCCGAGGGTGAGGTTTGGACGTGAGGGGGATCACGGGGGTGGAGCGCTGTCGTCCCTCGCTCCGTTCGGGATGACAAACTGGGTCAAGCCGCCGACGGTTTCTTCCGCGAACCCACCTCTGTCTAAGCGAGCATGCAGTCCTACGCACGCTCGCTCTCGCTCACCGCCGCGATCACGATGGCCGCGGTCGTCGCCGTGTTGCTCGGCGCCGCACCGCAGGAGAAGCCCTCCACGGATCGCGAGACAGCGCGCGGCGCGATGACACTCGCACCCGCACCGGCGCGTCCCAAAGCGGACGCACCGCCGCCCGCGCCGATCACGTTCGCGGATCCAGACGGGCAGGAGCTGATTCTCGAGGAGCTCTCAGTGCGGACGGCGATTCACGGAATGCTCTCGCTCACCGAGCTCGAGCTGCGCTTCCGCAATCCGCAGTCGCGCGTGATCGAAGGACGCTTCTCCTGCACACTCCCACCGAACGCCGCGATCAGCCGCTTCGCGAAGGAGGTGAACGGGCAGCTGATGGAAGGCGAGGTCGTCGAACGGCTGCGCGCGAATCAGGTGTACGAGCAGTTCCTCCATCAGATGCGCGACCCGGCGCTGCTCGAGCAGGATCAGGGCAACCGCTTCTCCGCGCGCATTTTCCCGATCGAACCGAACGCGCCGGTGCGTCTGCTGCTCTCGTACACAACACTCCTTCCGCTCCGCGAAGGCACGCGCACGTACACGCTGCCATTGCGCGGGATGTCGAAGGTCAACAAGTTGACGTTCCGCGCGTTCGTCACGCCAATCCCCACCGCGGCCGCGCAAGGCCAGCTCACGAAGAGCACCGCCGAAGTCACGAGCTTCGATCAACAGAACTGGACGCCCGATCGCGACATCGTGCTCACGTCACGCGACGAAGGCGGCGGTCCGCTCGTCCTCCGCGCCAGCGATTTCTATCTCGCCGCGCTCCGCCCGAACGTCTCCACCGCCAAACGCCAGGCGTCAACATCCAACTGGCTCTTCTACATCGACACATCCGCGTCGTCCGCGGAAGGCGCATCGCATCGGATCCGCGCGCTCTCAGCACTGCTCGAAGCACTCCCGCCGTCGGATGACGTCGAGCTCGTGGCCTTCGACAACGAGGTCGTCCCGCTCTCACGCGGCTCTGCATCCGAGGTCTCCCGCACCATCCCCACGCTCCTCAACAAGCGTCTCTTCCTCGGCGGCACCGACGTCAACGCCATGCTGCACGATCTCGCATCGCGCGCTACGAAGGATCCATCGCGCACCACCGTGATCGCAAGCGATCTCGTCGCCACCCTCGGCACCACCGCTGCCCACGACCTGCAGAACACGATCGCGAAGCTCCCCGCGAATGCGCGTGTCCACGCACTGATCCTCGGCAGTCGCGAGGATGCACCGACCGCGAAAGCAATCACCGCGCGCCGCGGCCGCGTGATCCGCGTCCCGTTCACGGACGCACTTGCAACGCACGCCGCAAACGCAGCCGCTGATCTGCGTCGTCCGCTCGGCGAGTCGATCGACATTGCGGACGACGGCGCCGAATGGATCTACCCGACACACTTCGACGACGTCGCTCCCGGCGATGAAGTTCTCGTTCTCGGCAAAGTCCGCGGCGGCGACGAGCCACGCATCGCATCGACGCCCGCGCTGCGACTCGATTCGTCGACGTTCGCACCGCTGCTCGAGCGCGAGGCGTATCGCGCGTATCTCGAATACCTCGCCGGACGCGAGGCGAACGAAACGACGGAAGCGGTGCGCCGCGCGCTCTCCGCCGAGCAGGTGAAGATCAGCATCGAACAACGCGTCGTGATTCCGCGCACGACGATGCTCGTGCTCGAGAGCGAAGCGGACTATGCACGCTTCGGTCTCGATCGCCGTGCGCTCGCGCAGATCCTGACGATCGACGCCGGAGGCATCGGACGGCTCGATCGGCCGAAGATCCAGATCGCGTCGCGGCCGGCCGAAGCACGCAAACGACTGCCGGCGGTGTCGACGCCGCCGCCTGCGGCGCGTGCGATGGCTGCACCGCGCATCGAGGCGTTTGCCGAGGCTGATGTTGAAGAGCCGGAAGGCGTCACCGGTAGTGTGGAGGGCGGGGTCGAGGGTGGCGTCGTCGGAGGAGTGGTCGGAGGGGTTGCGGGTGGAATGGTCGCGACCCGAGATTCCGCAGCGGTTCAGGCGGACGAAGTGCCTCCGCTTCGAGTGGCATCATCACCGCGTCCGGTAACGGTTCCAGCCCCCGTCGCTGCCGTTCCTCCGCTCAGTGGCGATGCAGACATATCCTGGCTCCGCCAGCAGAAACCTCCGCGCAGCGCAATCGCCCAGTACGAAGCAACGCTGCGCGACAACCCGCGCGATCGCGAGGTCTACAACCAGCTGAGCGAAGCGCTTGCGGCGTACGACGAATGGTCCGAGTTGCGCCGTCTCGCGCTCCGCTGGCAGCCGTTCGATCCCGAGAATCCGCAAGTCTACGAAGTCCTCGGCATGGCGTCGGATGCACTCGGCTACGAATCGGAGGCGGCGCGTGCGTTTGCGTCGCTCATCGAGATCGCACCGGCGAAGACCGAACTGCTGCAGCGTGCCGGACTCCTGCTGCTCCGCACGCGCAGCGCACGTCTCGCCGAGACTCCGTTGCGCAAGGCACTGGAAGTGCGTCCCGATCGCGCGAACGGTTATCGCCATCTCGCACTGATGCTGTGGCGCGAAGGGCGTTTCGAAGAAGCCGCGCGCGTGCTCGAATCGGCAACGCGCCGGACGTTCCCGCAGTGGTACGGCAACGTGCAGCGCGTGATTCACGAAGAGCTCGGATCGATCTATCGCGGCTGGATGAAGAACGATCCCGAACGTCGCGCCGAGATCGCCAATCGTGCGCAGGAGCACAACGTCGATCTCGAACGCCGCGACGCGTTGCGTATCACGCTCGCGTGGGAGACCGACGCGAACGACGTCGACCTGCACGTCGTCGATCCCGCGGGCGAGGTGTGTTTCTATCAGCACAAGGAAACGCGATCGGGACTCGCACTCTACGAAGACATCACGCAGGGTCTCGGACCGGAAGTCATCCGCGCCAGCTCGATCGATCGCGGCACGTATCACGTCGGCGTGCGCTACTTCGCGGCGGGTCCGATGGGCATCAGCCGCGGACTGGTCGTCGTCGTACGCAACGACGACCAGCTGGAGATTCATCCGTTCCGGCTCACACAAGGTGGCGGCGAGATTCGCTACGTGACAGGAGTCGGGATGAAGTGAGCCGGCGCCGGGACGGCCGGCTGCGCTGGTCGCTCCGCTGATTGTACGTACGGTTGCCAGGTGGGTGGCTTTGTCGCGCAGGCTCAGTAAACGTACCGACTCGGCAGCCGTACGTTCCGCCGGCGAAGCAACTAGCGCGGCCGGTCGTTCCGGCCCATTTTCTTCAGGTACTGCGCGTCGATCTTGTGAATGCGCATCGAAACGAGCTTGTCGACCGGCACCTTGCTGTAGCCGGCTGCCTTCAGCTCGCGGATGAACTCGGGTGTCACGCGATGAATGCGCATCGACACGAGATCGTCCGCGCTGACTTTGTCGTAGCCGAGGGTGCGGAGCTCGTTGATGAACTCCGCGGTGACTCTGTGAATGCGGAAGGAGACGAGGTCGTCGAAGTCGAGTTTGTACCCGAGCTTGTGCATCTCGCCTGCGAACTCCGGCGTTGCACCGTGAATGCGGCTCGACTGCAACTCGTCGAGCGTGAGATCCCATCCGGCGGCGCGCATTTTCCGCACGTACTCCGGCGTCACGCGATGGATCTTCGTCGCCACCAGCTCCTCGGAATCGATGTTTTTGAATCCGAGCGAGCGCATCTCGCGGACGTACTCCGGCGTGATGTCGAAGATGCGCATCGTCAGGTATTTTTCGAGCGATTCCTTGAAGCCCTCGGCCTGCATCGACTTGATGAACGCAGTCGAGACGTCGTGCAGTGCGAGCGAGAAGAGATCCTCTTCTTCGGTGCGCTCTTTGTTCTTGCGCTTGTTCAACTCGAACGGGACACCGAGGGCGCGGACGGCGTTGATGTAGGCGCGGTTGCCGACGAAGGTGAACTGGCCCGCGCCTTTGCCCTTTTTGAATGTGCCTTCGAACGTTGCGGTACCGGCTTCGCGGCGCAGTTGGAAGTTGACAGGCGTCATCGTTGGCGCGTCGATGGCGGTGCGCGTCAACGCCGCGAAGTCGCTGATGCGCATCGTGGTGCCCATGTTGTTGTGCGTGCCGCGGATCATGCTCATGTAGATCCGGTCGGGACGTTTCTCATCGATCGATGCCGTCCAGGCACCTTCCACCTCGGCATACGCGGCCGTCGCGAGCAGACACACTACGAGCGTGAGCGTGCAGATACGCTTCATGGTTTGGTTCCTCCGGTTTCAGGTCGCGTCAGTTTTTGTCGCGGTACTGCTCCATCTCGCGGATGAAGTCGTCGTCGACGCCGGCAGCGGCGAGGCGTGACAACTCGCGGACGGAGAGATTCTTGTAGCCCGCGTCGGAGAGCTTTTTCACGAACTGCGACGTGACGCCGACCGCGCGGAGGCTGGTCGCTTCCCGTGCAGTTTTGATCTCGATGCCGGCGGCGCGCATGTCGCGGATGTACTGAGGCGTGACGCCGACCGCGGCCAGGCTCGACGCGTCTCTCGCCGTCTTCACTTCGAAGCCTGCACTGCGCATCTCGCGGACGAATTCGGGTGTGACGCCAACGGCGCGGAGGCCGGTGGCATCGCGCTCGGTCTTCACTTCGAAGCCGGCGGCGCGCATGTCGCGGATGTACTCGGGCGTGACGCCAACCGCGGCGAGGCTCGTGGCCGCACGCGCGCTCGTTACTTCCAGACCGGCACTGCGCATCTCACTGATGAATGCCGGCGTGACGCCGACGGCGCGCATGCCCGACACCTGACGCACGGTGAGCTCGGGGAAGAGGCCGCGCATCGTGTTGATGTACTCGGGTGTGACGCCGACCGCGCGCATCGAGATCAGCTCATCGACGGTGAGTTTGCCGGTCGCACCGATCTTGCGGTCGGTCGTTTCATCGCGATCGGTTTCGTGCTCGTGCTCGAAATCCATTTCATCGAGCGCGGCCATTCTCGCGATCGGCGTGCGCGGTGCGCGCGGAGCGGTCGGAGGAAACGGTGTGGCGAACGGCATCGGCGCAACCATCGGAGTCGGCGCAACCATCGGCCGTGGCGAGTGCGCGGGCATCGGAGGCATCGGCGCCAGCGGTGCGAGTGGCGCAAAGCTGTCGAAGTCGATGTCGATATCCGGATCGATGTCGATATCGATCTCCGGGTTCACGTCGATGTCGATGTCATGGTCGACGTCGATGTCGACGCCGGGATCCACGTTCAGATCAACGCCAGAGTCTTCATCCTCGGAGATGGCCGGTTCGACGACGTCAACGGTTGCTTTTGCGGCCTGCGGCGTTTCGGTTTTGTCTTCGCGCTGTGCGAGTGCGGGGACGGACGGGAGCGTGAGTGCGATGGCGAGAATCGAGAGCATCGCGACCGCGGCTGCCCAGCGCGAGCTCATGCCGGTCGATTCGGCGCGACCGCCGGCGATGCGGCGGATGCGATCGAGGAGCGAGCCACCGTTCGCGGCGACGACCATCGGCATCGAACCGGCCCGCAGCTCTTCGAGGCGCGTCAGAGCACGAGCGTACTGAATCGGATTGCCGCACACCGCGACGGCGAGATCGTCGCAGCAGTTCTCGCGCTCGATGCGCACGCGGCTCGACATCCACCAGACGGCCGGGTGATAGAACATCAGCGTCTCGACGAATGCCTGCAGAAGATTGATCGCGAAATCGTGGCGACGGATGTGCGCGAGCTCGTGCGCGAGAACCATTTCGATCTGCTGCGGCGTGAGGCCGGTGAGCGCGCTCGCCGGAATCAGGATCACGGGACGCAGAGAGCCGAGGACCGAGGGGACTTCGACGGCGGCGGATTCGAGGAGACGAACGGCGCGACGCAGCCCGAGCGATTCGGAGATGCGCGCGGCGACGTTCTGCCATTCCTCGCTCGCTGCGCGAACGCCTTTGTGTGCGAGCGTCTGCACGCGAATGAAGCTGACGAGCAGTCGCGACGAGAGGAAGACGACGCCGAGGAACCAGAGGGCGACGACGGAGGGGAGCGATTGACGGGCTCGCGTGACGACATCCATCGCGCGATCGCGCCAGCCTTCCGTGGCCGTGGCGACGATCATGCTCGGGATCTTCGAGAGCGGGACCGACAGTGTGTCGTCGGTGTGTGTGGCGGAGATTGTGGCGATCGGTTTCGCCGCTGGATCGTAGGCTCGGACGGCGGTGGCGACGAACATGCCGAATACGAGCGCGAGTGCGCCGCATGCGGCGGCGTAGCGCGCGGTGGCGCTGCGGCGCGGCGTCAACGCCAAGACGGCGGCGAGGATGCCGGCGACGATCGTCGCCTGCCACAGCAGGTGAAGCAGCGCCCAGCCGATGGCCTGTGCAATGGATCCCGTCAACAGTTGCATCGCGTTCATTTCGCGTCTCCCTCGATCTGCTCGTCGAGCAGGCGGCGGATGGCCGTCAGTTCGTCGGCACTGGCTTTCGTGGCGGAAAGAGCTTGCATCACGAGCTTCGACGGCGAGCCGCCGAACGCGCGATCCATGAGGTCACCGATCAGGCGGCGCTGCGTCCGCTGCTCGCTTTCGCTGGAAGCATAGATGTGCGCGCGCTGCGACTCGTCGCGGACGACGATGCCTTTGTCGGTCATGATTTGGAGGAGCTTGAGGACGGTGGTGTAGCCCGTTTCCTGCGAGCTGCTGAGGGCATCGTGCACCTCGCGGACCGTGCTGGGACCGCGCTCCCAGAGCACGCGCAGAATCGCGAGCTCGGCGTCGGTCGGTCTGGGTGTCGGTTTGTCGGCCATTTGTGTGCCTCCGGTTGTCTGTACGGCAGACTATACGAAAGGTTTCGTAACGTCAACGAAAGATTTCGTATGTTGGAGGCAGCCGCAGAGTCTCAGAGTCTCAGAGTCTCAGAGGAGGTGCCTGCCGTGGTCTCTTGATATGGGGCGCAAGTCTCCAGGCTGCAAATCTCAAAGCGTGTGGCAGGCACACTCTATGAGACTCTGAGACTCTGAGACTCTGAGACTCGGGCTACCGGTCGGGCATCACAAACGTAGCCCTCGCGAGACCGGAGCCGAGGGTCTCCGTCCGGTAGTAGCGCTGCAGGATCGGGCCGAAGAGGTCGTTGTTCGTGTCCGCAAACTCTTCAAACGACGAGGCTTCGCGGCGCGCCATCCGTTCGTGGATGAGGAACATGAAGGCGTAGGTGATGGTCTCGTGGTACTTGCCGCTGGCGCCGAGGCTGCCGGCGTAGCTCTTCAGCGAGGCGATGAAACGGGGGAGTGCTTCGAGGAGCGGCTGCTCGCGGAGATAGAGCCACGCAAGGCGAACGTGCTCGCGATGATCGAACGCGTCCGATGGCAGCGTGCACGATTCGAGAGCCGCGACGAATGCGACGTCATCCATCACGGTCGTGGTCATTTCGCACGTCCTCTCTTCGACTCCGTGAGCCGGTGACTGGCGCTCGAGTCGAGATCGAGTCCGTAGATCTTCTTCAGCTCGGCGATTTTCTGCAGCGACTCTTTTCCGAACGGCGCCTTGCCTTCGAAGGCGTGCAGGACGATTCCTTCCAGCAGATCGCCGAGGGACATGTCGTGGACCTCGGCGAGACCTTTGAGCACTTTGACGAGGCGCTTCTCCATCCGCACGCCGGTCTGGATGCGCTCGACGGGGATCTCTTTCGTTGTGGCCATGATGCAATGGTACAAATGTACCAGGGTGCATGTCAACCGCGGTGAAGTTTCAGGATGCGCTCGATCTCGTCGTCCTTGGCGCGCCAGATCTCTTCGACCCACTGCCGGAAATGATCGCGCGCGGGCCCGGGCTCGGTGATGGTGTCGGAGCGGAACTCGTCCGGCACGTCGATGCGACGGCCGATGATGCGGATCCACGGCACGCGATTGGTGACGAAGTCCCACATCGAGATCTCGCGCGAGGGATAGACGATCGTGATGTCATAAAGCGCGTCGATCTGTTCCGCGAGCGATGCGAGCACGAATCCGATCCCGCCCACGCGCGGACGCAACAGATAGCGATACGGCGAGGCCTGCTCCTCGTGCTTTTCTTCGGAGAAGCGCGTGCCTTCGATGTAGTTGAGGATCGTGACCGGCAGATGGCGGAAGCGGCGGCAGGCGGTGCGCGTCGTTTCGAGATCGCGGCCGCGTTTCTCGGGATGGTGCTTCAGATACTCGGCCGAGTAGCGCCGCATGAACGGAAAGCCGAGCGCCCATGCGGCCTGTCCGACGAACGGAGCCCAGGCGAGCGTGGACTTGAGGAAGAAGCGCACCAGCGGTGCGCGGCGATGGAAGACGCGGAAGACCGCGAAGATATCGATCCAGGAGATGTGATTGCTGATGACGAGGTAGTGATCGTCGGGACGCAGATCGTCGAGACCTTCCACTTCCCAGCGCGTCGTGAGGAACGTGTCGAAGATGCGATCGTTCCATCCCACCCAGAGCTCGGCCAGTTTCGGCAGCAGACGGATCACGCGGCGTCGCAGCTCGCCGAAGGTCAATAACTTGACCAACCCGCCGGCCAGCACGAGCGTTCCCCAGAAGGCGAGGTTAAGGAAGAGAAGAACAGAGATTGCTACTGCCCGAAACACGCGGCGCAGTCTAACCTGTCATCGCGATGCTTCCTCCGCTCGAGCACGACCCGCGCTTCGCCGAAGCGCTGCGTCATTTCGAGGCCGGCGACTGGCTCGAAGCGAGCGACCTGTTCGAGGAGCTCTTCTTCGAAGCCGTGCGCGATGAGGTCCCGCTCGTGCGCGTGCTCCTGCAGATCAGCACCGGCATGCATCACATCGCACGCGGCCAACATCGCGCGGCGCGAGAGCGCCTGGAGGAAGGGTTGCGAGTGATTGACGAGGTGACGAACGCGCGGGGAGTGGATCTGGTGGGGTGGCGTTCTCGCGTGATGACAGTGTTGGGCGAGAAATGAGTGGCAGAGTCGCAGAGTCTCAGAGCGTTCGGCAGGCACACTCTCTGAGACTCTGAGACTGTGAGACTCTGCGACTTCCTCATGGGAGACGCGACACGCCAATCGCCGTCAACGCCGCCAGCAACACGAACACCCCCGCCCGCCAGTCCCCCTCATTCCACCCGCCGAAATCGAGTGCCGTTGCAATCACACCGAAGACGAGGCCGGCAGCAATAGAAACGAACAATTCACCGATCCAGCCGCGTCGCCGTCTCCAGGGCGCCATCCTTGCTAGAAGGAACGCGGCGACGGACGAAAGAAGCCAGAGGACGATGCCGATTCCGTT
>DASYLL010000106.1:0-2549 GCA_036009605.1 Thermoanaerobaculia bacterium
CGTGCTGGGGCATGCCACCGTCGACGAACACGGTCACCGAGTCGACCGATGCGCCGGTCGCGGTCTCGAGATGCAGCATCCAGCTCTGCAGCTTGCCCTGCGGAATGGAGTCGCCGGCGGGACGAATCGTTCCGCGATAGACGCCCTGGTCGCTCGTGCGCGTGCGGGAGTAGTCGAGATTCTTCGGGGCCTGGGCGGAGGCGGTGCAGCCGGCGACGAAGGCGATCGAGGCAAGGACTGCCATCCGCGCGGTGGCGCGGAGATGCCGGTTGATCGAGCGATATGTGGAAGTCATGTGATTCTCGGGGGCGGGAGACAAAAAAGTCACGTCGAGTTGACGTGACCTAGAGTACCTGCCCTCGAACAACGGGTATTGAACGAGCCGAGCGTTTTGGAAGAATCGCGAGGATTTGTGAGTTTCGAGCCGCGAGGGCTAGGGAATCACACGGAACCCCGGACTCGCTTCGCCGGCGAGGTGCGGAGTGGCGGCGGCATCGCGAAGCTCGGCATCTAGACGCGCGTTGTTTATTCTGGCGCGCCACTGATGGAGGCGGAGGATGCCGACTCCAGCTGCGAGCAGGGCGGGAGGAAATAGAATCACAATCGCCAGCTTCATGTGCGGCTCCGGAAGCCTGATCGTCAATCCGAGAGCCAATGCCCACCACAGCACGATGAAACTCGACCAGACGAGAAAAAAGATCCGATCGCCGAGCGACTGGCGAAGTCGCCCGACGAGATACGTCCGATCGGCGATCGTTTCAAATCGTCCGTCTAGGACGTCTTCAAAGGCGCGTCCAACCCAAGCCATCTTGTAGCGCACCTTCACTCGCCGTTCATCGACGCGCCCGACCAGTCCAGTATAGAAAAGACTGCGCAAGCCGCGCGCGCGCGTTCGTGCGCGAAGGATCGAGATCACTTCGCCCGGTTCTCTCCCGAGCTCGAGACGCAACTCTTTCGTCGGGAACAACCACTCGTTGAGGCGCGCAATCATGCTAGTTCACTCCCCGCAGAGTGTTTCGCGAGCGCGCGAAACCGAGACTCCTCACGTGCGCTCCCCGATCTGCTGCCGCCACATCGCGTAGTACAACCCCTTCCGCGCGAGCAGCGCGTCGTGATCGCCCGTCTCGGTGATCTTGCCGCGCTCGAGCACATAAATCCGGTTCGCGTGCATGATCGTCGACAGGCGGTGCGCGATGAGGATCGTAATTCGATCGGCCGAGAGCGATACCTCCTTCACGGTCTCTGTAATCTCCTCCTCGGTGAGTGAGTCGAGCGCCGACGTCGCCTCGTCGAAGATGAGGAGCCGAGGGTTGCGGATGAGCGCGCGCGCGATCGAGATGCGCTGGCGCTCGCCGCCCGAGAGCTTCATCCCGCTCTCTCCGATCGTCGTGTCGAGTCCCTTGGTGGAGCGCGCCACAATCCCCATCGCGGACGCCTGCTCCAACGCCGCCAACATCTCGGCGTCCGTCGCCTCGGGCTTCACGAACTGCAGATTCTCGCGAATCGTGCCGGAGAAGAGCTGCGTCTCCTGCGTGACGAATCCGAATTGCCGGCGTACGGGGTTGAAGCGGATGTCCTTCGTCGAAATGCCGTTGTAGTAGATCTCGCCCTGCACCGGTGTGTATAGCCCGACGAGGAGCTTCACGAGCGTCGACTTTCCGGACCCCGACGGGCCGACGAACGCGATGGTGTCGCCGGACGTCACCTCGAGCGAGATGTCGTCGATCGCGTTCGTGTTCGAGTCGCGGTGCCGAAATACCACGTGATCGAAACGGAGATCCCTGATCGGCCCGGTCTCGACCGGATCTTCGGGCCTCGTCTCGATCGGCCGGTGCATCAGCTCATCGTAGATCTGGAGCGATGCGTCCGCCTCGCGATACAGGATGATGATGTTGCCGAGGTCCTGAAGCGGCGTGAAGATCTGCGCGGTGATGAATTGCATCGCGATCAACTCGCCCGGCGCCAATATCTTTCGGAAGATCAGCCAGAGAAGAATGAAGAGGATCGACTGCCGCAGGAGCGTGAGTGCCGAGCCCTGAACGAGGGTGAGCGTGCGAACTTTGCGCTCCTTCGCGAGCTCGAGATCGAAAATGCTCTGCGTGTGCTCGCGAAGCCGGCGAATTTCCTGGAAGGTGAGGCCGAGGCTCTTCACGAGCTCGATGTTGCGCAGCGACTCGGTGATCACTCCCGACATGCGATTCGTTTCGCTCTTGATGCTGCGCTGGAGCGCCTTGATCCGGCTGCTGAGCAGTCCGGTGAGACCGCCAAGGAAGAGGATGCCGATGACGAAGACCGGCACGAGCGTCCAACTCTTGGTGACGGCGTACCACACGAGAAAGCCGATGCCGACGAGCGACGCGAAGAGGATGTTGATGAAGGCGTTGATGAAGCGCTCAGTGTCGATGCGCACGCTCTGGAGGATCGAGAGCGTCTCGCCGCTGCGCTGATTCATGAACTCCTGGTACGACAGGCGGAGCGTCTGGCGGATGCCGTCGTTGAAGATCTGCACGCCGAACTTCTGCACCACGAGATTGACGACGTAGTCCTGC
>DASYLL010000107.1:0-19314 GCA_036009605.1 Thermoanaerobaculia bacterium
CCTGATCCGTCTCGGGGCGGATCCTGTGCTGGCAGCGATCCTCCTGAATCTGGCAGGAGTCTTTGCGATGACGGTCGGCCTGCTCGCTGCCAGCGGACTCCGGACGTGGGCCGCGCCCATCACCTGTCTGCCGATCCTCTATGTGATCACGGATCCGAACCTTGCGGTTCATTCGAGCCGCGGGTTGGAAACTGCGCTCTTTGCAGGGATGGCTGTGCTGGTCATCCTGCTGGCCGGCCATGTCGTTCGCGCAGACGGTCCTCGCCGCGCTGGATTTGTCCGACTGGCATTGGCCTCTCTCCTCCTCGGCCTTTGCCGGCCGGAAGCTCCGCTCATCATTGGCGCCTGCTTCATGGTAGCGGCCATCGTCCTCTGGCGCCGAGGAGAGCCGCTTCGCGAGATGGTGCGGGGAACGGGCGTGCTGCTCACTGGCGCGTTCCTCTACATGGCGTGGCGCGTGTGGTATTTCGGTGCGCCCCTGCCGACGCCCTACTACGTGAAGGCAAACCTTCCGTCGTGGCTCGGCGTGAGCCAGGCGACTGCCTTTGCAGTGCAGTACAGCGAGCTGTTCATCCCCGCAGCCGCGGTGTCGATCGTCTGCTGGGTGCTTCTTCTGCGCGGACCCGCTGCCACACGAACGCCGCCGCTCGAAGCACTGGCGGTCATGGTGATCGGCCCACCCTGGCTTCTCTACTCCGCTCGCATCCTTCACGAGATGGGGTACAACCACCGCCTCTCCTATCCACTTGTCGCGATCGCCGCTCTGGGCCTGGTCACCGGGCTTCGCTTCCTGCTGGGAATCGTGTTTCCGCGCCCGAGGCGAGCGTGGCACGCCGCTGCTGTCGTGGCGCTGCTCCTCGGACTGGCAGCAGTGTCCCCGCGAATCCGGTCGGCGCGCCAGGAGTTGCAGCAGCCAGAGCCGGTCGTCCCTTATGTAGCGTCGTTCAGCAAGGTGGGACGCGCCATCGGCAGCCTCGAGCTCGGGGACAGCATTACCTTCGTCACGCCGATCGCAGGTGCGATGCCCTACTTCTCGCGCGCGAGGCACATCGACCCTTTCGGGCTCGCCTCGGACGAGCTCTCCCGGCGGCGTCCGCGGGAAGAGCGCAAACGTTTCCTGGAGCAGCTGCAATGGGACGTGGCGACCGCCGTCGTGCCGCCCGCAACTCCCGGCGCCACCAGCGCTGCAAACGATCCCCTGTTCGGGACGTCCTATTTCACGAAGTGGGTCATTCTCTCCGGCGAGTGGGTGGCGCGGTTTGACGTGCTCACGGACCCCAGCGTCAGCTGGCTGGAGTACCACCACTCCGAGATGAGGAAGCTGAGAGACACGGCGACCCTGGTGGGGATGATCCCGCTTTCCGAGCCTCTCGACCCGCCACGAAGCTGGCGTCACTTTGTGTATGTGAGCCGCAGCAGTCCTCATCACGACGTGCTCGTCCGCGCGATTCGCGGGGCGGTCGTTCGGCCAGACCCATTGGCGTCCGCGCAATAATGGGCACAGAAGCCATTGGCAGGAAATCGGGCGGTCCATCCCGGATCGAGTCCGGCAATCCTCATCCACAGGAGGCGACGAGATGGTCGACGATGCGCAGCGCGCCCCAATCATTGCGATCCGGGACGTGGGCAAGAAATTCGCGACCGTGACGGCGGTCGACGGGATCACGCTCGACATACCAGCCGGACGGATCTTTGCGCTCCTCGGCCCCAACGGCGCCGGAAAGACCACCCTGCTGCGCATGATCCTCGGGCTGATGCTGCCCGACTCGGGCAGCATCCGGTGGCACGCGACATCGCATGCGGCGGGCATCGCGCACCCAGATGCCCGTACCATCGGCTACCTGCCGGAAGACCGCGGACTCTACCCTGACGTGGAGGTGCTGCGGACGCTCGTCTATTTCGGCACGCTTCGCGGCATGACTCGCGCGGCTGCACGTGCCGCAGCGCTGCAATGGCTCGAGCGCCTCGAGTTGCTGGACCGCGCTCGTGAACCGGTCAAGGCGCTCAGCAAGGGGAATCAGCAGAAGGTGCAGTTCATCAGCGCCGTGCTGCACGCGCCGAGTGTCGCGGTGCTGGACGAGCCGTTCTCCGGTCTCGACCCGATGAACCAGGATCTGTTCCTGACGCTCCTGCGCGACCTCGCCGATGACGGAACCACTGTCCTGCTGTCTGCGCACCAGCTTCAGCTCGTGGAACGGATCGCGGATGAACTGGTCGTGATCAATCGCGGTCAGGTCATCCTTAAGGGCACGGTGGAGGAGGTGCGCGCCGTGTCGAACAACCAGACGCTGCACGACGTCTATGTCTCGACCATCGCCGAGCACAACGCCGGAGCTGCGCCTGTGGAGGGATCATGAGCCCCAACCTGCGGGCGGTACTCGAAGTCGCACGCTGGGAGTTCCAGCGTTTCGTCAAACCGAAGCAGATGCTCGTCGGTATGGTGCTCACCGTCGTCATCTTCGGCGTCAGCATGATCGTCGGCCGCATGGCCGGCCGGGATGACACGCGCATCCGCAATGTGGCCGTCATCGGAAGCGATGTGCTGCCTGTGGCCGATGCGCATCAGGCGTCCGCCACCGACACCATCCGGCTCATCCCGCACGACGCGAGCGACGAAGCGAAGCTGCGCGAACAGGTTCGCAACCGCGACCTGGATGGCCTGCTGATCATCCGCAACCCGGACAACGCAGAGCTGCACGTGCGCTCGGAGGGTCGCTGGAGCACTCAGGTCAAACTCCTGCTCACCGCCGCACGGCAGCAGTTCATGACCGAACGGGCGGGACTCACGCCGGCTGTTGTCGCGGCGATCCTCACACCACCGAACCTCGAGATCACGCGGGAAATGGGAGGTTCGGCCAAGTCCGAACGCCTGTCGCTGATCATCGTGATCGCCATCATGCTGATGACGGTATTCACCGGCATGGCGTACATCTTCACCAGCATCACGGGTGAGAAGCAGAACCGCGTCACGGAACAGATCGTATCCGCCATCCCTGCCCAAGCCTGGCTGGACGGCAAAATCCTCGGCCTGCTCGGTGTCAGCATCGTCGGAGTCGCCTCGCAGGTCGTCGCGTTCGCCGCGGTAGGGCTTGCGATGCGCCTGTGGGGTGGCGCGGGACCGTTGCCTCTTCCCACGACGCTCGGCAACCCGGTCGTCGTGCTCACGATCGTCATCTTCGCTGTTCTTGGCCTGGCCTTCTGGTTTGCCTTCCTCGGCCTCATCGCCGCCGTCATCGATGACCCGAACTCGTCGACACGCAGTTCATTCCTCTTCCTTCCCGTCTTCGTCACCGGCTTTGCTTTCGCTGTGCTGCCCGATCCAACGACGACCCTCTCTCGAGTTCTCTCGCTGCTGCCGGTCACGTCGCCATCCGCCATGCCCGCGCGCCTGATGGCCGGCGAAGTCCCGGCCTGGGAGGTTGCCACTGCCCTGCTCCTGCTTGCCGCGGGCGCCTGGCTGCTGCGCATCGCTGCCGGACGCGTGCTGCGCATCGGCATGCTGATGTACGGCAAGGAGCCGAGCTGGGCAGAGGTACGGCGGTGGGCGCTGAGAGGCTGAAATGGTGACGCGCCAACGGTTGTCCGGGGCCTTTCTGATTACGCTGATCGCGTTGGCGGCGATGGCATTCTCCTGCGACACTCGATCTGCAGATCGCACTCCCGACGCAGTTCCCGCCGCGCGCGTGCCGGAGCAGCGATCCGCTGATCGATCACAAGGATTGGACCAAGCATCCGCCGAAGAAACCGGGCCATTGCTCCTGACTCCTGATGGTTGGGGACCGCTCAGGATTGGGATGACCCGCAGAGATGTGGTTGCCCTGATGGGGGAGGATGCCAATCCCGGGGCAGCAGGCGGACCAGATCCCGCGCAATGCGATGAGCTCCGACCACTCAAAGCGCCCGCCGGTGTACTGATCATGATCGAGCACGATCGTCTCACTCGGATCTCGGTCAGCCGCAACACAGAGATAGCAACGCCTGCCGGGATTCACGTTGGCGATTCCGGCGCCACAGTCGCGGGAGCGTATGGAGATCAGGCGGTTGTCACCGATCACCAGTTCTGGCCATCGCCGGCGAGGTACGTCACCGTATGGCGACCAGCCCCCGGACAGGCTCGCCGCGGCGT
Organism: Thermoanaerobaculia bacterium; assembly: GCA_036009605.1. GTDB lineage: Bacteria > Acidobacteriota > Thermoanaerobaculia > Gp7-AA8 > Gp7-AA8 > QHVT01. Next base: position 4,127 of record DASYLL010000107.1, read on the forward strand.
TCGCTACGAGATCAATGCCGACGACGACGTCGCAGTGATCCGTGCGGGCGAAGGCAGCATAGAGTACGTAGAAGGATGCTCATAGACACGTTGTTCGGCAGGTCACACGCATGACGTCATTCACGGAACGATTGTTCGTTGACGCCGGGATCGGCGCGGGGATGTCTGTGCTGGATGTCGGGTGCGGTCGCGGAGACGTATCGCTCCTTCTTGCCGAGCTTGTCGGTAACAGCGGTCAGGTCATCGGGATGGATCGGGACGATCAGGCGCTCGAGGCGGCGGCCGTTCGCGCACAGCAGCTCGGACGAAGCAATTTGATCTTCCTGCAAGCCGACCTCGCCGGACCGATCCCTGACCTCGGTGCGCTGGACGCTGTCGTCGGTCGGCGTGTGCTCATGTACCTGAAAGACCCGATCCGATCGATTCAGCTCGTGACGAGATCGTTGAGATCAGGCGGCGTCGTCGTGTTTCAGGAGAGCGATTCCACCATGGCGCCCGGCCGGCTCGCCTCGCTGCCACTGCACGACCGAGTGAACAGCTGGATATGGGAAACGGTTGCACGCGAAGGCGGAAACACTCGGATCGGCTTTTCTCTCGCCGCGATCCTGACTGAGGCGGGCTTGCTCGTCGAGGATGTCCGAGCGGAGGCCACCGTTCAAGGGTACGGCGATCAGCATCCGATGGCCACGATCGTGCGTTTCATGAAGCAACGGACCATCGAACAGGGCGTGGCGACCGAGGCGCAGATGGACGTGGAAACTCTCGATCAGCGTTTGCGGGAAGAGCTCTCGCCGACCGCAATCTACGTCAGTGACATGGCGTTCGGTATCGTCGGTCGCAAGGTCTGAGTCGTCCGGTGCTGGGAGCGGCCGGTTCACGTCGCCGGCTGCAGCGACCGATCGACGTGCTTCGCCACGCTCCGGTCTTCAGTCACGATGAGAAAGATCCACCCCAGCAGTCCGAACAACGCCAGGAAACCTAAAGCGCCGTTCCTGCCCTTGTCGCGCACATACCACATCGCGAAATACAATCGAATGAACAGTGCTGCAATGACGACGAGAACGGCAGCTGCCACCATCACGATGGTCGGCGGTTCGCTGTCGAAGGCAGCAAAAAACAGCAGAAGCAGAACCCCCGGAAGCACAGGCCCGAAGTACGAAAGCAGAACCGCGCCTATCCGTGTCATGACCAGGGATTCTAACAGCCTGGATTACGCGATCAGACTCCGTCAGATGCAGCGAGAAGTCGCGCCGCGCCATCTTTGCAGACAATGAAGCGTGGCGGCAGGACATGCCGACGGCCGCGCTAGTGTTCCGCCGAATCGCCGAGAATCGTGAAGGCGTCGTTGGTCGTGTTGTCGAGCAGCGAAAGGTATGCGATCACCGGCACGTCGGACGTCACCTCGAGCATGCCATGCGGCACGGGCTCGAAGACGAAGAACTGATCGACGATTTGATTGATCTGGATCCAGCCCTGCGGTTGCACGTGCAGAATCGCCTCGCTGATGTAGCTTCCGCTGTCGGTGTCCAGCAGCTTGATCGTGAGGTTCGCTTCGGCGTTGCTCGTGTTCACCACGCCGAGGTTCGCGCGATGGCCGTCATCGGAGGTGAGGTGCGGCAGACGCTGGTGCGTCGACGCCGCGCTTTGCGGGACGCCGGGGAGATACTGGCCTGTCGTGCCGCCGAGGCTGGGGCAAAGACTGTTGACGTTCTGCAGGTGACTGGAGACGAGGAGCGGCTGATCGGATTCGATGCGCATGGCGCCGACACCGCCCGGTAATCCGAATAGCGAGGTCACGACGTCGGCGTACGACGCCGCGCGATTCTGCGCAATGGTGAACGACTTCTTATCGCCGGCCGAAAGCAGGTACGCGTCGACGTTTGCCATCGCCGTGCCTTTGTTGAACGCGCGCACGTCGCTGACGAAGAAACTGCCGTTCACGCCTCCGGACCGGGCCACGGCGGGCACGTAGTAGACGAACGCCTTCGACTGCGCGGATGCGAGCGGCGCGAGGGTTATGGTGAGTACGAGGGAGATCAGGGCATTCTTCATCGGGCGGCCGATTGTACGATGGGGATTCGCTCGTTTCCGGCACTAGTATTCGCGCGTCTCATGACCAGGCCAAAATTCGATCAGGACTTCTGGGACCAGCTGTGGTCGAAGACGGTGCGCGAGCACCCCGACAAACTCGCGCGCCGGCCACCAAATGCCTATCTGATGACCGCGGCTGCCGACCTTCCACCGGGACACGCTCTCGACGCCGGCTGTGGACAAGGCGCAGACACGCTGTGGCTCGCCGCACATGGCTGGCAGGTCACAGCGGTAGACTTCTCTGCAACGGCACTGGCTCACGGGCGGTCGATGGCCGAGGCTGCCGGTTCCGATATCGCAGAGCGCATCGAGTGGATCGAGAGCGATCTCGCGACCTGGGCGGCAGAGCCGGGGAATTACGATCTCGTCGTTTGCCTGTATGTGACATCGCCGGCTCCGTGCAGGATATGGTGGCGCGGATGGCGAACTTCGTCGCACCGGGGGGAACCTTGTGCCTGCTTGGGCACCGACCGATCGATCCGAGCACCGGTGCGCCCACAACAGCGGCGAGTCAGGTGCAAGTCTCCGTCGAGGAGGCGGTCGCGGCGCTCGATTCCGGTGTATGGGATCTGATCGTCGCTGAGGAGCGTCCGCGCGCCATCGCAGGCACTGGCGTCGATGCAGTGATCCACGCACGCCGCCGGACCTGAGTCACCGGCGTCCCCCCTGTTCCCCTGATCGATTCAGATGAGCAATTCCGTTTGCTCTCCATGAAGGCGAATTCCGCCATCCAGGAACATCAGATCAGGAGCAACCAACGCATGCGGATTCGCGTCTTTCTGTCCTCGCTCGTTTTCACCCTGCCGCTCTCCGCGGCCGTATTCACTGTAACCACGGCAGACGACAGCGGGCCGGGCTCCTTCCGGCAGGCCATCATCGAGGCGAATGCCGTGGCCGGGCCGCATTCGATTGACTTCGCGATCGGAACCGGGCCGCAGACGATCGCGGTCCTCTCGCCGTTGCCCGAGGTGACCATGGATGGCGTGAACATTGACGCCAGCACCCAGCCGGGCCATGTGGCCGCGCCGATCATCGAGCTCAATGGCGCCGCGGCCGGTCTGATGGTGGACGGATTGAGGATCGTCGGCAGCAACGTGACTGTACGCGGGTTCGTCATCAACCGTTTCGGCGGCGTTGGCCTGTACGTCACCGGCAGCGGTGTCGACGTCATGAACAACTACATCGGCCTTGGGCTGGACGGGAACACGGCCCGAGGAAATGGGTCCTGGGGCCTGCGCTGCCTCACGAGTTGCAACAGCATCTCGCTCGGCAGTCCGATCGGCAACGATGGCAACGTCATCTCCGCGAACGGAGGGGGCATGCGCTTCGACGACGCGACCGACGCGTCACTTCGTTCCAACTACATCGGCACAGACGCCACCGGCCTGATTGACCGCGGGAATATCAACGCCGGCATCGAGTGGGACACGAGTGCCGGCGAGATCGGCAGTTTCGATCCCGCGGGAGGCAACGTGATCTCGGGGAACGGAGGGCTCGGCCTCAGCCTCTCTGCTGTCCTGGCGACCAGCGTTTCGAACAATCGCATCGGCGTCGGCGCGGACGGCGTCACACCACTCGGAAATGGGGAAGAAGGCATCGAGGTCAGCGGCGGCACGGAAACCATCATCGGCGGCGTCGCCGGCGCCGGGAACACCATCGCCTACAACGGGCTGGATGGCGTCAGAGTGTCATCGTCCGCAAACGGGATTCCCATTCGCGGCAATGCCATCTTCGCGAACGGGCAGCTCGGAATCTCGTTCAACAACACCGGAACGCCGGTGCCGAACGATCTCGATGACCCGGACACCGGTGCGAACAATCGGCAGAACGACCCGGTCCTCACGTCGGCGACATTCTTCGGTGGCGAGGTCTTCGTCAACGGAACTCTCAACAGCACACCAAACTCCACGTTCGACATCGATGTCTACAGCAACCTCGCCTGTGACGCCAGCGGGTTCGGCGAAGGACAGACCTACCTCGGCACGATCACCGTCATGACGGACGGCAATGGCGACGTCGTCATCAACGACAGCGTTCCTCACTCCGGCGGCGGAGTGATCACCGCCACCGCCACGAATACTTCGACGGAGGATACGTCGCAGTTCTCCGCCTGCAGAGTGATGCTCAACGAGGCTGCGAGCAGCGTCCAGTTCTCCGGCGCCGCTTACGGCGTGAACGAGAACGCCGGGACCGTGACGATCACCGTCACGCGCACCGGATCCTCCGAAGGGCCAGCCACCGTCGAGTACCAAACCGCACCGGGCACGGCCACGGTGGGGGCGGATTTCACCTCCACCTCCGGAATCCTGGTGTGGGCGAATGGAGACACTGCGTCGAAAACGTTCGACGTGACGATCACCGACGACGCCGTGATCGAGGCCGGCGAGCAATTCACGGTCTCGCTCTCCGACGCGACGGGCGCCACGCTCGGCGCCCCGATCCTCGCTCTGGTTGCGATTGCTGATGAGGACGCGCTCGCCGCGGCGGCGGCAGTACCGACCGCTTCAGAGTGGGCCCTGATCACGCTGGGCTGTCTCCTCGCGCTCGCCGGCGCGCTCGCTATCCGGCGGTGATCGCGTGTGGCAATGACGGTCCGCCGCGAGGCGGACCGTCATCTGTGCATTGATTCGGGACGCGACGGCAACGGTTCACCTTCCGCGCCCCCCTGATCTCGCTCAGGTATGCTTGCAAGGCGTGCCGTTGCGGCTTCGAGGCGTGAGCCGAAGCAGAGAGGCGAGACAGAAATGCCAACCGCGAAAGACCTGAAGGCAAAGCAACGCGAGGACCTGCTCAAAACGTTGAATGCTCGTTTTGAGAAAAACATGCAACGCCACAAGAGTCTCGCATGGGGCAGGGTACAGGCAACGCTGGAAGCCAACCCCGGAAAACTCTGGTCGCTTCTTGAAATGGAAAGTACCGGCGGCGAACCGGATGTCGTTGGCCACGACAAAAAGACGGGCGAATTCATTTTTTACGACTGTTCCGCGGAAAGTCCCAAAGGTCGCAGAAGTGTCTGTTTCGACCACAAGGCGCTGAACTCACGGAAAGAGCACAAGCCGAAAAACAGCGCCATGGGAATGGCGACTACGATGGGCATCGAGCTTTTGACGGAAGAACAATATCGGGAACTGCAGAAACTCGGCGAGTTCGACACGAAAACATCGAGCTGGGTGCAGACGCCTGCTGATATCCGAAAACTCGGCGGCGCACTCTTTTGTGATCGCCGCTATGACACCGTCTTCGTGTATCACAACGGTGCAGAGTCCTATTACGCCGCCAGAGGGTTCCGTGGCTCGCTGAGGGTGTAGAACCTTCATCACGAGCGAGCAGAAGGAGACCTCGCCCATGGCTGACACGAACGACCCCGCCGCTGACGGCATCCCTACGCCCGATCAAGCGCTGCAGCGCCTGGAACGCCTGGTCGGCACCTGGAGCATGAAGGGGCGCCCGATTGGCTCCGACGAAGAAAGCATCACCGGCACAACCACGTTCCAATGGCTGCACAAGCCTGATGACGGCGGGACGGGCTTTTTCCTGCAGCAGGACATGGACATGAACTACGCCGGAACGCCAATCAGAAGTCACGAGCTCATTGGCTACAATCCCAAGAGCAAAGCCTTTTCTTCGTATGTGCATTCGAATATGTCGCCCGAGCCATGGCCCTACGAGTGGGATATTCAGGGCGATACGCTGACGATCTCCATCAACTATGGCGCAATGGACGCAACCTTCACGGGCACGCTTGCGTCCGACGGCAGCAGTTTCTCGGGTGGCTGGAGACCAAACCCGGGCGCGGACGAAAAGATCAACGCGCCATACGATATTCGCGCTTCCCGCGTTGGGTAGTCTGGCGCCCACTGGAATGTTGGAACAAGGAACGCTCGTCACGACAGATCGCTTCGAGGCAACGAAGCCCGGTGAGCATTTCATCAACGACCGATGTTTCGGGGAAGATTTTGCGGAGTGGCTTCGGGAACGCCTGACTCCACAGGTCACCTCGGCGTCCGAACCGATCCAGGAGGACTGGGGTTGGGTTCTGTTGGCGGAGCTCGAAGGGAGTTGCTTCACGATCACGATCGCTGTGTTGGATGAGTGGATCGGTCACGTGCCATCGCAGTGGCGAGTCGGTGTTGCGTATGAACGCTCTCAGAACTTCCGCCGCCTTTTCCGAAAGGCGCCGCTGGAGCAGTTCAACGCGATGGTCAGTCGAGTCGCCGGGATTCTTGAATCCGAACCCGGAATGGTCGTGGGACCGGAGGGATCACCCGGCGTCTGATTGCGTGAGCAACGCAAACCCGATCATCTTGTACAGCAACCGCGCCCCAACATTCGCGTCCCACTCCGTCTCCCCCGGCGAGACCTCATTGAGATCGAGCCCGACGATGCGTTTGCCGGAACGACGGATCGCGCGCAGGAGACCAATCGCTTCGTTCCACGAGAGGCCACCGGGGACGGGCGTGCCGGTGCCGGGGCAGAGCGTGGGATCGAGGCCGTCGATATCCCACGACAGATAGATGTTTTCAGGGAGGGCGGCGACGATCTCGTCGGCGATTTTCGCGAAGGGCACACCGTTCTCTTTGCGCGCGGCGACTTCGGCGTCGTAGAACGTGACGATGCGGCCGTTCGAGGTGTCGATCATCTGACGTTCGGCCTGGCCGAGGTCGCGGACGCCGACCTGGACGAGCTTGCCGATGCCGGTGACTTTGCGCATCACGTTGTTGAAGATCGATGCGTGCGACCAGATGAAGCCTTCATACGCGTCGCGGAGATCGGCGTGGGCGTCGAGGTGAAGGATGCCGAGACCGGGGTATTTTTGCGCGTAGGCTCGGATGGAGCCGTAGGGGACCGAGTGATCGCCGCCGAGAATCACAGCCATCTTGTTCTGGCGGATCAGCGCGACAGTCTGATCGTAGACCCACGTGTTCATCTTCTCGCTGTAGTCGTTGACTTTGTCCGCGGCGGCTTGCGTGATGCGATCGACGACGCCGCCCTGCTCGATCACCGTTGCGGCAATCTTTTTCGCGGCGCCGTTCCAGCGAAGAACGTTCTTCGGGATGTCGAGCATGGCGATGCCGACTGAGTACGGACGGCCGGTTTCCTGATCGAAGAGGTCGACCTGCTTCGACGCTTCGAGCACCGCGGCAGGGCCTTTGGACGTGCCTCCGCCGTATGAGGTCGTCGCCTCAAAAGGAACGGGGACCACGATGACTTTCGAGTCCTCGACGCTGAACGGCAGGCCGTAGATACCGCTCACGGCGGGAGCAGGACCGTCGGGATCGAAGGTGGAGGGATCGATGGACTTCCGTTTAGGCATGTCGTCAGTTCTCGGTTCTCAGTTGTCTGTCCCTCGGCTCACTAAAGGCACAGACAACCGACAACGGAGAACGCAGTTATCAGTCCATGTCCATCGGATTGACGTACTTCTCGTCCGATTTCTCCGCCCGCTCCAGCGCTTCCTTGAACCGTTCTTCGAGGATGCGAGCGCGATCTTTCTGACTCTCCAGTTGCTGATCGAACTTCTTCGCCGCCTCGGATTTTTGCGTCTCGAGCCCGGCCACCATCGCATCGAGCGACCCGCCCGGTCCGCGCTTCTCTTTCGCCTTGTGCCACAACACTTCGCCAGTGAGCCGATCGATCACGATCGTCGCTTCGCAGCAGGGACAGGTGATTTCGAAGTTCACCGGGGGATTCTAACGCGTCCTGTGAGAGCTGGGAGGGCAGCGGCTCGGCCGTAGAGTCTCAGAGTCTCAAAGTCGCAAAGTCTCAGAGAGACGCTCCGCGAGCCCGCACGCGTCCGTAATATCCTCTGCGACTCTGCGACTCTGAGACTCTGAGACTCTGAGACTCACCCCAGCGCCTGGTCGAGATCCTCCACCAAATCCTGCGCGTGTTCCAGGCCGACCGACACGCGCAGCAGATTCTGCGCGGTGCGACTCCCCTCCCCTTCGCTCGAGTTGCGATGTTCGATGAGACTCTCGACGCCGCCGAGCGAGGTCGCGCGAGTGAAAACCCTTGTCTCCGCCGTGACCGCGAGAGCGTCTTCACGGCTGCCATTGACGAGGAAGGAGAGCATCCCGCCGAACGCGGACATCTGGCGTTTGGCGAGCTCGTGTCGAGGATGCGATTCGAGGCCGGGGTAGTAGACGGTTTCGACGCGATCGTGCGTCGCGAGGAAGCGCGCGATCGCCATCGCGTTTTCGCTGTGCACGCGCATGCGCACGGAAAGCGTGCGGATGCCGCGGAGGACGAGCCATGAATTGAACGGCGATGCGACGCCGCCGATGTGCGCACGCGCGCGGAGGATCGCGTCGTACCACTCGTCTTTTTCGCGGAAGGCAAGCGAGCCGCCCTGCACGTCGGTGTGGCCGCCGAGGTACTTGGTGGTGGAGTGGAGGACGACGTCGGCGCCGTGTTCGATGGGACGTTGCAACGCCGGTGTCGCGAACGTGCCGTCGACGAGGAAGCGAGCGTTGTGCGCGTGCGCGATTTCGGCGAGCGCAGGAAGATCGACGATCTTCATCAGCGGATTCGATGGCGTCTCGCCCCACACGAGCTTCGTCTCCGGACGCATCGCGGAGCGCACGGCATCGAGATCTTCCATCGCGACCACATCAAACATCAGTCCCCAGCGCTCGAACTGCTCCCCGGCGAGCGCGCGAAATCCGTAGTAGCAATCGTCCGGCAACACGACGTGGGCGCCGCGCGGCAACGTTTGCAGCAACGCAGCGCCGGCGGCCATGCCCGAGCCGAATGCAAGCGCCGCGGTTGCGGCGTCGATCGCAGCGAGCGCTGTTTCGAGACGTGCCTGCGTCGGATTCGCATCGCGGACATAGCTGAATCCGCGCGATGGCTCCCCTTCCGCGGTGCGCTCGAAGGTCGTCGAGAGATGCAGCGGCGGCGCGATCGCGCCCGTCTCCGCGTCCACTTCCGCTCCGGCATGAATGGCTTTTGTGTCGAAGTGCATGAGTCGACTTTATACTGCCGGCGGGTGAGCAGTATGGCGCGTGGAAGACAGGCGGTCGTTCTGGTGCTCGACGATGACGAGTCTGTCGGGAAATTCGTGCAGAACGCACTCGACTCCGCGACCTGCCGCACGTTGTGGCGCGCGACCGTCCCCGACGCCATCGCGAAGCTCGATGACGACCTCCCCGACCTCGCGCTGATCGACATCGAGCTCGGAGCCACCGAGAACGGCTGGGACCCGATGCGCGCGCTGCGCGACCGTCCCGAAACGCGCACGATCCCCATCGTGATGATGACCGGCTCGTCGGACACGATGAACCGCGAGCGTTCGTTGCGTATGGGCGCCGATCGCTATCTCATCAAGCCGGTCAGCGCCGAAACGTTGCGCCGCGTCACCGGCGAGTTGCTCTCGGTCCGAGACGACATCTGGTGGACGATGACGCTGCGGACGGAACAGGCCGCGCGTCTGCGCGAGCTGTTCTTCGATCCGACCACGGACGTTCCGACGCTCGCCGTCGTCGTCGATGATCTCCGCCGTATCGTGGAGCGCGGCGACACGCTGCTCGTGTTCTGCATCGAGATCGAGCCGCTATTCCGCATGGGCGAACGCAATCTCTGGGACGCATTCGACGATCTCCGCCGTCACTTCGTCCGCGGCCTCCGCGTCATGGTCGGCCCTCTCCTCGGCAACGACGTCGTCATCGGCACGAGCCACTCGGGCGCGAATGATTTCTACTGCTTCGCCGTCGCGCATCCATCGGCAAATGTGCCGCAGATCGCACGCGATCTCGAACGCGTCGCACGCGCAACGCTGAAAGCGCTCCCCGTCGATCCGTCACTGAAGGATGAAGTGGTCGTCTTCTCCGGCGGCGCGTCGACGCAACCGCAGCCGCTCTTCGCACCGCGCATCCTCTACAACGCCGTGCGCGAGGCGAAGGACAACGCCGAGCGACGCGAAACGCGCTACTACCATGCGATGCGCGAGCGTCTGATCCGCACCGTACACGACCGTCTCATCACGACGGTGTTTCAGCCGGTGGTGAATCTCGAGACGCGCGCGATCGTCGGATACGAAGCGCTCTCGCGCGGCCCCGCCGGAACGGAGCTCGAGAATCCGGAAGTGATGTTCGAGCTCGCGCGCGACTTCGACGTCGTGTGGGACCTCGAAGCGCTGTGCATCCAGAACGTCGTGCCGTATCTCACCGACGTCACCTCGCGCGGTTATCTCTTCTTCAACCTCGAATCGCATTTCATCCAGCAACTCCAGCAACGCGGCACGGACATCTTCGAGCCGTTCTTCCGCTGCAACCGCCAGGTCGTGATCGAAGTGACGGAGCGCAGCGCGATCCGCGACTACGGCACGTTCCGCCGCACGCTGCACGAGCTGAAGAAGATGGGCTTCAAGATCGCCATCGACGACTGCGGCTCCGGCTACGCCACCCTCGAAGCCGTCGCCGAGCTGCAACCCGACTACCTCAAGGTCGGCCATTCCCTCTTCCACGGCGTCGACACGGATCCCATCCGCCGAAGACTCGTCGAGCTCGTCGCCCGCTGCGCCGAGACCATCGGCGCCCGCACGATCGCGGAAGCGATCGAGACCGAAGCGCAGCTGAAGGTGTGTCGGGAGCTGGGGATCACCGAGGGGCAGGGGTACCTGTTGGCGAGGCCGGCGCCCTGGGAGACCTTTACGGGGGAAGATGAATTGAAAATTGAAAATTGAAAATTGAAAAATCGGAATTGCGCAACCTGCGAGAGCCGCGTTCCGATCTTTCAATTTTCAATTTTCAATTTTCAATTCGTCTTTATACTCCGCGGGAATGCTCCACCTAGGCTCCATCGGCAAGACGTCCATCGACGTCGATTTCAGTTTCTTCATCCTCCTCGGGCTGTTCGTCATCCTTCAATATGACGAGAGCCGCGGGATCGAGTACGCGTTGATCTGGATTCCGATCCTCTTCATCAGCGTTTTGTTTCATGAGTTTGCGCACGCAGCGGCGATCGGGCTCTTCGGCTTCGGCGCGAGTCAGATCGTCCTCGGCGGGATGGGCGGGCACACGGCCAACGAGAACATGCGCAACGCGCGGCCGTGGCAGGACGTCGTCATCAGTCTCGCGGGGCCGGCGTCGAACTTCATTCTGGCGGCGATCTGCTGGTATCTCGCGTATGCCACCCCTGTCGGCCGCTCCGACAAGATGCTGGCGGTGCTGCTGCCGACGATGGTGGCAGCGAGCGTCTGGTGGGGAGTGTTCAATCTGATTCCTGTTCCGCCGCTCGACGGCGGTCACGCCACGCGGTCGTTTTTCAAGATGTTCCTGACCGACCGCACGTCGTTCATCCTCTCCACCTGGATCGCGATCGTCGTCGGCGGCACGATCGTGGTCTGGGGGCTCATCGGCAGGCAGTTTTTCCTCGCGTTCTTCCTCCTGACGATGATTTGGGCGGTCTGGCAGAGGTGGCAATACTTCAGGGAGCACGGCATTCCGGGCGACTGACGCTAAAATCCCTCAAAACCGACGCCCCGCATGACCATCCCGACGGATCTCGCTGTTTCGGCCGTCCCGCGCCCATCGCGTTTTCTGCGGGCGCGGCGTGCCCTGGCGCGTCTCGTCAGGCAGATCCATCGCGGCCCCGGGTTGTCGACCGACGACCTGCACACGAGCCACGCGATCCTCAAGGCGCAGCAGGAAGCGACGCTGGAAGGAATCCTGGTCGTCGATCCGAAAGGCAAGATCCTTTCGTACAACCGGCGCTTCCTCGAGATCTGGCGCATCCCCGACTCCGTCGCCGCCACCGCCGACGACAACGAGCTCCTCGGATACGCCGGCAATTCCGTGGCCGACTGGTCGTCGTTCATCGAGCTCGTCAATCATCTCTACGAGCATCCCGATGAAGTGCGCACCGACGATCAGGTGTCGCTCAAAGACGGTCGAACGGTCGAGCGCGCGTCGGTACCGATCATCGTCGACGGTCAGATCCGTGGCCGCTCCTGGTACTTCCGCGACATCACCGAAGCGCGCAAAGCCGAGAAGCTGCAGTCCGCACTCTTCCGCATCGCGCAGCTGAGCCGCGAATCGACAAGCCTCGACGCGTTCTACGCCGCGGTGCACGGCATCGTCGGCGAGTTGATGAACGCGAAAAACTTCTACATCGCCGAGTATCAGGAAGAAACACATCGGCTCTTCTTCCCCTACTTCGTCGACGAGTACGATCAGAAAGTCGAGTGGCTGAATCCCGGTCACGGACTCACCGCATACGTGCTGCGCACCGGGCAACCACTGCTCGCGACTCCCGAAGAGTTCGAGCGGCTCGCGCGCGCAGGTGAAGTCGAGAATGTCGGCAGCCCGAGCATCGACTGGCTCGGCGCGCCGCTGCGCAGCGGCGACGTCACCTGGGGCGTGATCGGCACGCAGTCGTACGACGTCGGCGCGCGCTACACGGAGACGGACAAGGAAGTCCTCGTATTCGTCTCACAGCACGTGGCCGCGGCGATCGAGCACAAGCGTCGCGAAGAAGCGTTGCGCGCGAGCGAGCGTCTCTATCGCCAGATGTTCGAGAACAACCGCGCCGTGAAGCTGCTCATCGATCCGGAGAGCGGCGCGCTGGTCGACGTGAACATGGCCGCGTGCGACTACTACGGCTACACGCGCGATGAGATGCTCGCGCTGCACGTGTGGGACATCAACGTGCGCGGCGAAGAGCAGGTGCGGATGCAGCTCGGCCGCGCGTCGTCGAGCGAGCGGACGTACTTCCAGTTCCGCCACATGCGCGCCAGCGGCGAGATCCGCGACGTCGAGATCCACACCGGCCCGATCGAGATCGGCAGCCGCAAGCTCCTCTTCTCGATCGTGCACGACATCACGGAGCGCAAGCGCGCCGAGAAGGCGTTGCAGCAATCGGAAGAGAAGTACCGCGTCATCTTCGACTACGCACCGGTCGGCATCTATCAGTCGACGCGCGACGGACGCCTCGTCACCGCGAACGCGACACTCGCGCGCATGCTCGGCTACGACTCGGTCGAAGAGTTGCTGACGAAGAACCTCGAGCGCGACATTTATCTCGACTCGCGGCAGCGCGATGAGCTCATTCGCCGCTTCGAGCCGTACGCGTACGCGAACAACGTCGAGCTGCAATGGCGACGCAAAGACGGAACGGCGATCTGGGTGCAGATGAACGCGCATGGCGTACGCTCGTCGCACGGGTCGCTTTTCTTCGAGGGCTTCGTTTACGACGTCACCGAGCGCAAGCAATTCGAAGAGTTACTGCGCAAACAGTCCGCGGCCATCACTGCGTCGATGGACGGCATCGGCATCCTCAACGAGCGGCTCGAGTTCACGTACGTGAACGATTCGCTGGCACGGCTGTTCGGCTACGGCGATCACAACCTGCTCATCGGCAGCTCGCTGTGCGATCTGTATGAGCCGCAGGAACAGGTGCGCTTCATCACCACGATCGTGCCGCTCGTCGAAACACGCGGACGGTGGCGCGGGGAAGCGACAGGATTACGCCGCGATGGCGTGAACTTCCCGCAGGAGATCTCGCTCACGTCGATCAGCGGTGGCGGCATGGTTTGCGTCGTGCGCGACATCACCGAGCGGACGTATGCCGAGGAGCAGATCAAGCATCTTGCGTATCACGATGCGCTGACGAACCTGCCCAATCGATTGCTGTTCAAGGATCGACTCACGGTCGCGCTGTCGCATGCACAGCGCGAAAATGCGCGACTGGCGGTGCTGTTCCTCGATCTCGATCGCTTCAAGGTCATCAACGACTCCCTCGGACACAACATCGGCGATCAGCTGCTGCAGGCGGTGGCCGCGCGCGTTCATGCATGCGTGCGCGACAGCGATACGGTCGCGCGACTTGGCGGTGACGAGTTCACGGTCCTGTTGCCGCGACTGCATCGCTCGGATGACGCTGCGCCGGTCGCGGCGAAAATCATCGAGGCCGTGCGCTATCCGTTTCACATCGAAGGGCGCGAGTTCTTCATCACGACGAGCATCGGCATCAGTCTCTTCCCTGAGGATGGGACGGATGCGGAGAGCCTCATCAAGAACGCGGACACGGCGATGTATCAGGCCAAGGAGCTCGGCCGCGACAACTACCAGCTCTTCAACGCGCTCGTGAATGCAAACGCGCTGCAGCGGATCGCGCTCGAGCACGGCCTGCGCAAAGCGATGGCGAGCGAAGAGCTGCAGGTGCACTACCAGCCGATCTTCGATCTGCGCAGCGGACGGACGACCGGCATGGAAGCGCTGCTGCGCTGGACGCATCCGCAGCTCGGACCGGTGCCGCCGGCGACGTTCATTCCTTTGGCGGAAGCGACAGGGATGATGATTCCGATCGGATCATGGGCGCTGCGTCAGGCGTGCGAGCAGGCAAAGGCGTGGCACGACGCGGGACATCACGCGCTGACGCTCGCGGTGAATTTGTCGGTGACACAGCTGCAGCAGGTCGATCTCGTCGATCGCGTGCGCACGATTCTCGCGGACACGGGATTTCCGGCGGCGTCGCTGGAGCTCGAGATCACGGAGAGCAGCGCAATGCAGTCGCCCGAGACGAGCATTCGGACGCTGTTCGAGTTGAAGAAGCTCGGGATTCGAATCTCGCTCGACGACTTCGGCACCGGCCACTCATCGCTGAGCTATCTCAAGCGCTTCCCCATCGACACGCTGAAGATCGATCAGTCGTTCGTACACGACATCACCTCGGAGCCGGATACGGCGGCGATCGTGACGGCGATCATCGCCATGGCGCACAGCCTGCGGCTGAAGGTGATCGCGGAAGGCGTCGAGTATCCGGAACAGGCGAATTTCCTGCGGCACCACGGCTGCGATCAGATGCAGGGCTATCTGATGACGCCACCGGTCGCGGCGGCGGATTTTCTGCAGTTCGTGCGCGGAAACTAGGACTGTCATCCCGAGCGTGAGCGAGGGACCTGCGTGGGCGGGGCGACAGGCATGTTCCTCGCGCCCCGCCCGCCCAGGTCCCTCGCTACGCTTCTAATGAACCTCCTGAATGGGGACGAGAGAGAAGCCGAGGTTGGCGGCGTTACGGGTCAGCGATTTGAGAAGAGTTTCTCGGTATCTCTGTTCGTAGTAGTTGACGCCCGGATCGCGGTACTCGGTCTGGTTGCT
>DASYLL010000108.1:0-26663 GCA_036009605.1 Thermoanaerobaculia bacterium
CGGTGACGTTCGTGGCGCAGGACAAGGACGTGAAGACGCTGCATCGTCTCGATGTCGACACGAAGCAGGTGACGACGCTGGCGACGATCCCATTTGCAACCGGCGGACATCACGTGTGGACGCCGCGCGGAACGATCTTCATCGCATCCGGTGCGGCGGTTCATGAATGGGATCCGCAGCGTCCCGATGCGTGGCCGGTCGTGCACCGCTTCGAGGAGCCGGACCTGCAGGGCATCACACGCATCGCGTTGAGTCCCGCGGGCGATCACATCGCCATCGTGTCGACCGCGCGCGATGAGACGGCGCTGCGCAACTCGCGCGCTGCTGCCAACGACGAGATGGCCGCGGCGCTGGCGAAGTTCCGCGGAACGAGTTACGTGCGGACGATCGAGACGTTGTCGCTCGATGGTGCATCCGCGACCGAGCAGGGATCGTGGGTGCGAGGCTGGCGCTCCGCCGATGGACCCGTCGAGTTGCGCGGGCGATACCGCGCGGTATGGGATCGCGAGATCGGCGGCAATGGAACGCCGTCGTGGTCGTTGCGCACGGAAGTCACGAACGAGTGATGTTGCTGGTTGGGAGTGATGTTTCTGGTTACTGGTTGCTGGTTCGAGGTGCCTCAGGGCGAGCGCTGTGTGTTGACTCGCGCACCGCAAGAAGAAACGCGGGCACGCGCAACCTCGGAGACGCAGTTGCGAGAGCGCAACAGCGAGTCGCGCTCGCGCTGTAAACAGAAGAACGATTCGGCAGTCTGATCGCATATGAGAACGGTTTTGATCATCCTGGCGGCGGCATTCGCCGTCGCGGCGCACGCAACCACTCTCACGTGGCTCTCAGGTTCGACGACGAAAGTCGAACAGATGATTGGCGACTGCGATTACACGGCCCAGGCGCAGACGGGACAATGCGTCGCCACCACCAGCCAGACGGTGACGCGCGCCAGAGTCCTCGGCACCGACATCGGCGCATCGTTCGAATCTGACGGCCGGGTCATTTTCCTGTTCGGCGACACCATCAGTCCGTCACTCTCCGAGAACTACTTCGCCAGTGACACGATGGCCTCGAGCGTCAGCACCGATCCGTCCAAAAGATTGTTCCTCGACTTCTTCACGAACAATGACGGCTCGCCGTACTTCGCGCGCGTCCCTGGCGTGAGGATGGGTGCGGGCGAGGTGCCCCACGCCGGGATCCGGCTCAACGGGTCGACGTACATCGTCGTGAACACCGGAGCGGACATCAATCTCCCCGACCCGAACATCAATGAGTATTCGGTGCTGACGCGGTTCGATGAGGCCGCCCGTCGCTTCACCGTCCTGCGGACGATTTCTTCGCGGCCGAATGGAAAATTCGTCTCGACCGTGCTGCGCCAGTCCGGAAACGACGTGTACATCTTCGGTCTGGGCGTCTATCGGGGCAGCGATGTTTACCTTTCCGTCGTCGAAGCGGGCGATTTCGAGAGCGGGCGGGGAACGCGTTACTTCACCGGACTCGTGAACGGGCAGCCGACATGGAGCACATCCGAAGCGGATGCCGTGCCGGTCGTCCTGGACAATCCGCTGAACATACCGAATCACACGCCGGGCATCGGCAACGTGTCGGTGATCTACTCGAACGAGCTCCGCCTCTGGCTGATGACGTACGACAGCGTCCGCAACTCACGGGAGACGCGAGGGTTTTACTTCACGTATGCCAGCGAGTCGTGGGGACCGTGGCAGCGACCACAGCTCATTTTCAATGCCACTCGCGACGGCGCGGCGGGAACGTTCATTCACGACCCGCGCATCTCACCGAGTGATGGTTTGACCGGACCGACGATCGGCCCCAATGATCCGGTCACGACGCCGGGCGGTCCATATGCGCCGTACATGATCGAGCGCTTCACGCGTGTCGCCGGCCGCACACTCTCGATCTACTACACGCTGTCGACGTGGAATCCGTACACCATCGTCATGATGCGCTCGGATTTCCTGGTCTCGGACGGATCATCGCGACGCCGGAGCGTGCGGCATTAGTCTCGGGAACGCAGTCGCCGACATGCGGTGGTAGCCTCAGAATCTCCCTTCCCCTGAACCAGCAACCAGCAACAGAGCGAAGCTCAGTCGCGCACCTTCGCCGTCCCGTCGAAAAACGCCTGATACTTCGGCCAGCTCCACTCCGCAATCTTGCGGCCGACTTCGAGACCGACGTTGTTGTCGGCCGGGATGTGATAGCCGCCGAGGGCGCGGGAGAGGGCGGCCATTTCCGCGGTGGCGCTCCAGGTGGGGAGATCGACCAACTCGAAATCGCCGAGCACGGTTTCGGTAAGCTCGCAGTGGCGGCGACGCTCGGCGAATCCGTATTCATCCGAGCCGCTGAAGAGCTCGAGCGTTTTCGCGCACGCGGCGCTGACGGTCGCGTGGCCGCTCGTGTAGCCGGGGAATGGCGGCGTGATGAACGTCTGTGGTGAGTAGGGATGCCACTCTTCCGCCGGCATCTCGCGAGCGCCTCCGTCGACGCCCGCCCAGCCGGTTACCGTCTGTCCTTTGTAGTAGTGGCGCACGAGCGTCCACGGACGCGAGGAGTCGTAGAAGCGCTTCGTTTCCCAGCACGAGATGAATGCGTCGAAGGCGACGTTCGCGACGACGAAGTAGAGCTTCACGTCCTGGTCGAGATCGTACTGATCGCGGCGCGAGAGATCCTGCGCGAAGCGCAGCCAGTGTCCGCTCTGGCCGGTCGAGCGTGGACCGTCGCGCATGAACTCGACGATCGCTTTCTGATGATTCGTGAGTGTGCCGTTGTACGCGAGCACCTGATCCGTTTCCTGCTTCAGGCGCTTGTCGTCCGTCGTCGTGCGCGGGGGCGGGGGAGGACGAAACTGATTGCTGCGATCGAGCGCGAACGGCTTCACGCGATACCAGTGCGGCGTGAGAAATCCGGGCGTGACTTTCCTGCCGTCCGCGAGCGTGAAGGTGATCGGCTGCCAGCGATCGGGATCGAGGATGCGATCGACGGGATTGACCGGGACGTAGTACGTGTAGTCGCCATACGGCGTGCCGTTGCCGCCGACCTCATCGCCGAATTGATTCGCGCCGTCGTCACGCCGATACTCAATGACCGCCTGCGCCGCAACATTGCCAACCCCCTCGGCCGTCGTCGTGTCGACGGACTGATTCGACGGGTCGTAGCCGAGCTTCGTCATCTCCGCGTCGAGATAGTCCTTCGCTTCCGGATACCCGAAGAGCAACGAGCGATACGACGCATAGCTGATCGCCTTTTTCTTGTTCTCCAGCGTGCGCTCGACTGCGGGTCTGCGCAGCGTTCCACCGAGACGCGAACCGACAGCTTTCTCGTCATACGCCGCCCACGCATCGAACATCGTCGTCGCCCAGATCGCGAGCGTGCGCGATCCCACGGTCGGCCGCGCACCCCGCAAGTCCACCTCCCGCGCCGTGGCCTCTTCCGCGATATCGAGCCACACATACGCGAGCGAGAGGCCGGATTTGTTGTCGATCGGGAGGAAACGATGCAGCGGCTTCTCCTGTGCGCTCACGGTGAGGCAGACACACATCAGGCAGAGAAGAGCGATTCGAAGCGGACTGGCCATTGCGGAAAAAGTAGCGCTGACGGAGGGAATGTGCAACGCGTGGGCGAGGTACACTCGGGTGATGAGTAAGCCGCAGGTCGAACCGCGTGAGACCTCGAATGATTCGGGCGTTGATCGAACGCTGATCCGTCAGCGACTCGCGCTCACGCCCGCGGAACGCGCGCGACTGGCCGTCGAGTCGGCTCGCAATGTCGTGCGAATCAAGACCAACCTGCGGCATCTATGACGCCCGTCTTTGATCCTCATCTCGCGCTGCGCACGTTCAACGCGCATGGAGTGAGCTTCGTCGTCATTGGCGGATTCGCGAGTGTTCTGTGGGGCTCGCCATCGTTCACGTACGACCTCGACATCTGTTATGAGCGCAACGCGGCTAACCATGACGCCCTCGCAAAGGCGTTGCGTGAATTGCACGCAACATTGCGCGGTGCGCCAGCAGGGCTGCCGTTCGTGCTCGATGCGAAGACGATCGCGATGGGCGACTCATTCACGTTCGACACGATCGCCGGAGGCGTGGATTGTCTCGGCACACCATCGGGAACGAACGGCTATCCCGACCTGATCGCGAAAGCGAGCGAGGTCGATCTCGGCGACGGTCTTCACGTTCGCATCGTGGCCGTCGATGACCTGATCCGCATGAAGAGTGCCGCGGGGAGAGCTAAGGACATCGGCGAATTGAAGATCCTCGAAGCGATCAAGGAAGAACAGGCGAAGAAATAGCCCGCTATCATGCGCGCTCATGTCGCGCACGCTTCGCTCGCTCCTCTTCCTCCTGACATTCACCGCCACCGCCCACGCGGCCACATTCGACTCCGCGCAGTACGGCGCGATGCAGTGGCGCGAGATCGGGCCCTATCGCGGCGGACGCTCGGCCGCGGTCGAAGGCATCGAGGCGCAGCCGAACACGTATTACTTCGGCTCCGTCGGCGGCGGCGTTTGGAAGACGATCGATGGCGGAGAGACCTGGAAGAACGTCTCGGACGGCTTCTTCGGCGGCTCGATCGGCGCGATCGCGGTCTCGGAATGGGATCCGAACGTCGTCTATGTCGGCGGTGGGGAGAAGACAGTTCGCGGTAACGTCGCGCATGGCGACGGCATGTGGAAGTCGACCGACGCGGGCAAGTCGTGGACGCAGATCGGTCTCAAGGATTCGCGACACATTCCGCGCGTCCGCATCCATCCACGCAATCCCGACCTCGTCTACGCCGCGGTCCTCGGGCATCTCTACGGTCCGAGCCAGGAACGCGGTGTTTATCGTTCGAAAGATGGCGGCAAGACGTGGGAGCGCGTTCTCTTCGCGAATGAAAACGCGGGCGCCGTCGACCTGATCCTCGATCCGACGAACCCGCGCGTGCTCTATGCAACGACGTGGCGCGTGCGCCGCACGCCATACAGTCTCGAAAGCGGCGGCGACGGCTCGGCACTCTGGAAGTCGACCGATGGCGGCGATACGTGGAAGAACTTCTCGCGCAACAAGGGTCTGCCGAAAGCACCGATCGGCATCAGTGCGATCACGGTCTCGCGCAGCAACGCGCAGAATCTCTACGCGATCATCGAAGCCGCGGAAGGCGGCGTGTTCCGCTCGACCGACGGCGGCGAGACGTGGGAGAAAACGAACGAGAGCCGCGATCTGCGCCAGCGCGCCTGGTACTACACGCGCATCTACGCCGACCCGAAGGAAGAGGACACGGTCTACGTCGTCAACGTCCGCTTCCACAAGTCGAAGGATGGCGGCAAGACCTTCGGCGCGATCGCCACGCCACACTCCGACGATCACGATCTCTGGATCGCCCCGAATGATCCTCAGCGGATGATCGAGTCGAATGACGGCGGCGCGAACGTGAGCACCGACGGTGGCCGCTCCTGGACCGCGCAGGACAATCAGCCGACCGCGCAGTTCTACCGCATCACCACCGACAATTCCTTCCCCTACCGCATCCTCGGCGCACAGCAGGACAACAGCGCAGTGCGCATTCGCCATCGTTCTTCCGGTTCAGGAATCGGCTTTCGCGACTGGGAAGAAACCGCGGGCGGCGAGAGCGGTCACATCGTCGCGAAGCCCGACGATCCCGACGTCGTCTACGGCGGCTCGTACGGCGGATATCTGACGATGCTCAATCACCGCACCGGCGAGTTCCGCGATCTCAATCCGTGGCCGGACAATCCGATGGGACACGGCGCGGAAGGCGCGACGGAGCGCTTCCAGTGGAACTTCCCGCTGCTCTTCTCGCCGCACGACGCGAACACGCTCTACGCCGCATCGCAGCATCTCTGGAAGACGACAAACGGCGGCGCGAGCTGGACGCGCATCAGCAACGATCTCACCCGCAACGACAAGTCAAAGATGGGTCCTTCGGGCGGCCCGATCACGAAAGACAACACTTCGGTCGAGTACTACGGGACGATTTTTGCCGTTGCTGAATCGCCGCTCGAGCGCGATCTGATCTGGACCGGCTCCGATGATGGTCTGCTTCATGTGACGCGCGACGGTGGCCAGACGTGGAAGAACGTCACGCCGGCGTCGACGATGCCACCGTGGATCATGATCAACAGCATCGATCCGAGCCCGTTCGACAAGGGCACTGCGTACGTCGCCGCGACGATGTACAAGTCCGACGACTTCCGTCCGTATCTCTTCAAGACCACCGACTACGGCGCGACCTGGACGAAGATCACGAACGGCATCGCCGCGGATCACTTCACGCGCGTCGTCCGCTCCGACAAGCGCCGCAAGGGCTTGCTGTACGCGGGCACGGAGCGCGGGATGTACGTCTCGTTCGATGACGGCGCGTCGTGGCAAAAGCTGCAGCTGAATCTGCCGATCGTGCCGATCACCGATCTCGCCGTGCGCGATGACGATCTCATCGCGGCGACGCAGGGTCGCTCGTTCTGGAGCCTCGACGATCTCTCGCCGCTGCAGCAGATGGCCAGCGCATCCGGTCGCGTTCATCTCTTCACGCCGCGAGCGGCGTGGCGCACCGGCGGTCGCACGCCGGAGAAGCCGCCGCAGGGCGTCGGCAAGAATCCTCCGCAGGGAATCGTCGTGAACTACTGGATCGATCCCGCCGTGAAGGAAGGGACGAAGGTGAAGCTGGCCTTCCTGAATCGCGATGGCTCGGTGATCCGCGAGCTCGAAGGCGAAGTGAAAACGCCCGCGGTCGCACCGGTCGAACCAGAGAAGAAAGCGGACGCGGTCGAAGAAGAAAAAGACGCGAAAGCCGAGAAAGAAAAAGAGAAAAACAAGCTCGCCGACTCGAAGCACGGTCTCAATCGCTACGCATGGGATCTGCGCTACCCCGAAGCGAAGAAGTTCGAAGGATTGATCCTCTGGGGCGGCGGTACCGATGGCCCGCGCGTCGTCGCAGGCACGTATGACGTGCGACTGACTGTCGGCGACGAAACGCGCACCGCAACGGCGGAGCTGAAACAGGATCCGCGCTCGTCCGCATCGCCTGCCGATCTGCAGGCGCAGTTCGATTTCCTTCTGACCGTGAATCGCAAGCTGACCGAGATTCACGAACAGATCGAGCGCGTGCGCGAAGTGCGCAAACAGCTCGACGATCTCCGCAAGAAACTCGGCAAGGACGAGAAGGCCAAGCCGATCGTCGACGCGGCAAAAGAGCTCGACAAGAAAATGACGGCGAGCGAAGAGGCGCTCTATCAGACGAAGAATCGCAGTGGGCAGGATCCGCTCAACTTCCCGATCCGGCTGAACGACAAACTCGCGTCTCTGGCGGATTCGGCGTCGGCCGGAGACTGGGCACCGACCGCCCAGCAGCGCGCCGTTTACGATCTGCTCGTCAAGCAGATCGACGCGGAGCTCGTGAAACTCAAAACGTTGTGGACAATGGAGTTACCCGCGTTGAACACCCTCGTGAAGTCATCAGAAGTGCTGGCTGTGAAGTAGGGAAGGCCCCCTCAACGTGCGTTGTCTCGGCCTTCTCCCCTCGTGAGGGAAGAAGGTGCCGAAGGCGGATGAGCGGTTATCCGCGATACTCCGGGATACACTCCCCCAATGCCGCCAAGCATCCTCGTGGTGGAGGACGAGTTGCTGACGCGCCGCACGCTCCAGGAGCTGCTGCAGCGAGAGGGCTTCGTCGTGACGACCACGGGCACCATGGCCGAGGCGCTGGGGGAGGTGAACCGGCGCAGCTACGACCTCGTGCTGCTCGACATCCTCCTGCCCGACGGCGACGGGTTCACGACCTGCCGCCGCATCCGCGAGCGGCATCGCATGCCGATCATTTTCCTCAGCACCAAGCGCCAGCTCGAAGATCGCGTCACCGGCCTCGATACCGGCGCGGACGACTACATCGTCAAGCCGTTCGAGCCGCTGGAAATGATCGCGCGCGTTCGCGCTCATCTGCGCCGCGCGCACCAGCTCAACGACAAAGCCGGCGACCGCCAGATCCGCGTCGGCCGCATCCTCATCGACTCCGCGCTGCAGGACGCGCTCATCGACGGCGCGAGCGCCGGTCTCACGCAAAAGGAGTTTCAGCTGCTGCACCTGCTGGCCACGCGCGCGGGAAAAGCAGTCAGTCGCGACTTCCTGATCGAACAACTCTGGGGCGACGACGAGCTCGGCTCCGACAAGAACGTCGCGGTCTACATCCGCCGCATCCGCCAGAAGATCGAGCGCGATCCCGATGCGCCCGAAGTGCTGCTCACCGTGCGCGGCTTCGGCTATCGCGTAGTCGCGTAACCTCGAAGTAACCCGATGTCCGTACACTTCCGCTCGGCATGATTGCGCCTTCCATCCCGGAGAACGAAGGAGAACGCCTCGCGGCGTTGCATCGCTATCAGATTCTCGACACGACTCCCGAGGAGGCGTTCGATGAACTGGTGCAGCTGGCGTCGATGATGTGCGGCGCGCCGATCGCGCTGATCAGCCTCGTCGACACCTCGCGCCAGTGGTTCAAGGCCCGCATCGGACTCGACGTTCAGGAAACGCCGCGCAGCGTGTCGTTCTGCGGACACGCGCTGCATGACTCCGATGTCTTCGTCGTCCACGACGCCCTCGCCGATCCGCGTTTCGCGACGAATCCACTCGTCGTCGGCGAACCGAAGATCCGCTTTTACGCCGGCGCTCCGCTGACGTCGCCGGAAGGGCTCAAGCTCGGTGCCCTCTGCGTCATCGACCGGCGTCCGCGTCTGCTCGACACGCGGCAGCGCAGTGCGTTGCGCGCGCTCGGGCGTCAGGTGATGGTGCAACTCGAGCTGCGCCGCCAGATCACCGAGCGCAGCAAAGCGGAGCGCGAGCTCGACCGCTTTTTCGATCTCTCCCTCGACCTGCTCTGCATCTCCGGAACGGACGGACGGTTCAAGCGGCTCAATCCCGCGTTTACGTCGGTGTTCGGCTACACGCACGACGAGCTGACGTCCCGTCCCTTCCTCGAGCTCGTCCATCCCGATGACGTCGAGAAGACGGCCCGCGAGCTGCAGAATCTGCGTCTGGGACGCAAGACCATCCGCTTCGAGAATCGCTACGTCTGCAAAGACGGCACGACGAAGTGGATCGCGTGGACGGCGTCGCCGGTACCGGAAGACGGGGTGATCTACGCCGTTGCGCGCGACATCACCGGGGCGAGGGAAGTGGAGCGACTGAAGCGCGATTTCGTCGCCACCGTCAGTCATGAATTGCGGACGCCACTGACCTCGATCCGCGGCTCGCTCGGCCTGCTCGCGGCGGGACTCATGGGCGAGCTCACGCCGGAAGCGCGCGAGATGGTCGCCGTCGCCGAGCGCAACAGCGTGCGTCTCATGTCGCTCATCAACGACATCCTCGATTTCGAGAAACTCGAAAGCGGCAAAGTCGAGATGGACCTGCGCCCGACGCCGTTGCTGCGCATCCTCGAGCGCTCGATCGAGACCACGAACGCATTCGCGGTGCAGGAAGGCGTCTCGATCGAGTTGCACTCGTCGAATACCGCCGTGCTCGCGGACGAAGCGCGCATCGTGCAGGTGGTCGTGAATCTGCTGTCGAACGCGGTGAAGCATTCGGAGCGCGGTGCGCGAATCGCCATCCGCTCGCATGCCGGTCCCGAGTGGGTCGAAGTGAAGGTCGAGGATCGCGGGAGCGGCATTTCGGCCGAGGCGCAGCCGCTGTTGTTCGAGCGCTTCCATCAGATCGACTCCGGCGACTCCCGCACGAAACCGGGCACCGGCCTCGGACTCGCGATCTGCAAAGCCATCGTCGAACAGCACGGCGGCTCGATCGGCGTCGAGAGCCGCCTCGGCGAAGGCAGCACGTTCTGGCTGCGCATCCGGTCCGTCGATCCTGCGCTCTGCGCCGTGTCGGCGTAGACTCACGTCGATGAGAGTCCTCGTCATCGACGACGAAGAAGACGTCCGTTACGTCGTGCGCATGAGCCTCGGACGCGTCGGCAAGATGACCGTTCTCGAAGCGTCGAGCGGCGCAGAAGGAATTGCGCGCGCGCGAAGCGAAAAGCCCGACTTCATCCTGCTCGACATGATGATGCCGGACATGGACGGCGCCGCGACGTTCCTGCAGCTGCGTGCGAACGAAGAGACAGCGTCGATTCCGGTCGTGTTTCTGACCGCGAAAGCGATGGCGTCCGAGGTGCAGCGGCTCAAGGATCTTGGGGCGCGGGCGGTGGTGCTCAAGCCGTTCAATCCGATGACGCTGGCTGCTGATCTCACGGCAATTCTGGAAGGATGAGCGACGCACTACAGGAAGAGCTGCGCGTGCATTTTCGCGAGTCGACGGTGGAGCGCGTGCGCGAAATGATGGAGCTGCTCGATGCGCTCGAACGCGATCGCGAAGATGCGGCGTCGCTGCGGAAACTCGCGCGTCACTTTCACGCGCTGGCGGGGCTCGGGACGACCTACGGCTATCCTCGGATCACGGAGCTCGGGGAGGAAGGGGAGGGATCGATGGAAGCGTCGATGGAAGCGTCGTCTGACGCGGCTCTCGCGCGGTGGCGTGCGCTCGTCGTTGCGGTGGAGAGTGTGCTAAAAGAGCGCCCGCCATGTGGACCGCCCGACGCATTCTGAAAGAGCTCGCCGACTCCGATCGACGCAGAGCCATTCTCACGCACTTCTTCCGTCACGCCGAGCAGCAGCATCGCATGGTCGTGCAGATGCATCTCGCCCGCGCCATGAATTTCCGCGAGGAAACACTGCGCAAGATGCCGCCCGAGAAGAAGGCCGACCTGCTCGCCCAGCGGATGGGCACGCCCGAGTTCGAGCAGTTCATCGAGATGGCGCTCATGCATTACCACACGAACGAAAAGAACGGCATGATGGGCGCGTTCCTCGATCAGTGGAAAGTGCCGCACGAAAACGGCTCGATCGAGAACGACGACTACACGCCGCCGACCGCGGATCAGGTGCGCGAGGCCGTGAAGGCGCTCGGCGAGGCATACGACCCGAAGGACGTGCGCATCTACCTCGCGACGGCGGGGTTGCTGATGGGGGATGCGTGGCGCGAGGGAACGTGGCCGGTGGTCGATGACATGAATCAGTAGCGCTCGCGCGTATCCAGCACGAGTAAGTGCTGCCGTTTCACGTCTTCCTCCCGGCCGGCTTCATCCAACCACGCGGGCTCGCCCGGATAGACGCGATGAAACCGCACGATCGGGTTGTCGTTTCTCGTGTAGTAAACCCGAAAGTGGTCCTGCGGATAGTCACGGCTCAATTTGGCGAACCATGATTCGGCCATGATTTTTCCGAAGCGCTCCGCAGCCTTGAAGTGCGGATGACTCGTTCGATAGGTGGCGCGGGCGCTGTTCCAGACGTCGCCGTGCTCAAAGCAGTCGAGCACGCGTACGTGATTCTCGAGAGCTTCTGCTCCCGTGCGATCCATGTCCTGCCACGGCCGTTCCCCGTTCGGGTTCTTGCGCCAGTCTGAACGGACGGCTCTCGAAACCGCCGGGAGTGCGAAGATGCACCCGCCCAACTCGATGAACTCCGGCCATAGCAGGTTCGCGGCACGGCTTGCTTCAGGAACCAGCATGCCTACTTCGTTTCGATCATGATCATCGTCCACGACGACCCATTCCACATCAGATTCGCGGACGCCTGATTCGTCTTCGCGAAGCGCTCCTGTACGGGGCCGCTTTTGAATGCGGCGCCGACCTCGTTCGGAATCCACTTCCAGCTGAAATCGGCGTTCACGGAACCATCGGCATTTGCGCGAACGGCGGTCACGTCGCCCATCTCTTTCCTCGCCAGCGGCACAACGTCGAGCAGGCCGTTCTCGCGCCAGAGAAAGCGTTTGTCGTTGCGCGATTTGTCATTGGCGAACAGGTCGCCCTCGCCATCGACTTCGAGCCAGCCCGCGGCGGCGAGTTGTTTCGCGATCGCGCGCGTCGGCTCGTTCATGTTCGCGCCCTCGATCGGCAGCGACACCGCGGCGTTCGTGAACTCGTGCTGTCCGAGCTCGGCCGATTTCTCGATGATCGCGCGCGCCTGTTGCGCGGTCGGCGGCGGCGTCGCGGCTGTGCTTTCCGCGGCGGTCGTGGTAGTCGCAGGCTTTTCGGACGAGCAGGCGGCGAGGAAGACGAGTGCGAGAATCGTACGCTTCATGCTCACGAATATAACGCGGCGATTTCTTCGCGTGTCATCTCGCGTGTTTCTCCGCTCTTCAAATCGCCGATCGTGATCGGTCCAATGGCGATGCGCTGAAGCTTGTGCACCTTTGCCTCGAGCGCCTCCACCATCCGCCGCACCTGACGATTCCGCCCCTCGGTGATCGTGATCTCGAACACGGTCTTCCCTCCCGACTCGCGCACGCGATTCACGATCGCGGGTCGCGTCGGTCCATCGCGCAGTTCCAGTCCGTTGCGCAACTCATCGAGTTGCGCTTCGCTGAGATGCTTCGACGCCTGCACGCGATACGTCTTCGGCACGTGATAGTCGGGATTGGTCAACCGCTCCGCGAAGGCGGTGTCGTTCGTCAGGATGAGCAATCCGCTCGTGTCGAGATCGAGTCGCCCGACCGGAAAGAGATACCGCTCCCGATCCGGCAGCAGGTCGTAGATCGTCTTCCGCCCCTCGGGATCGCGATACGTCGTGAGATAGCCCACGGGCTTGTGCAACAGCAGATACGACGCCGCGGCTTTCTCGAGCGGCCTGTCGTCGAACGTGATCCGGTCGCGCTCGAGATCGACCCACCGGTTCGGATCGCCTTCGACGCGACCATTCACCTTCACGCGTCCCTCGCCGACCCAGCGCCGTGTTTCCGAACGCGAGCCGATGCCGGCTTTCGACAACACGCGTTCGAGCGTCTTCAACGGACGATCGCCGGCGGGCGGCGCTTTCACGGATTTCGTTTTCGCCATCGGCAGGCGAAGGATATGGCAGACTTCCCGGATGCCGAACATTCAACACATCACTCCGCAAACAGGCGACGTGCTCGTGCTCGTCGGGACGATGAAAGGCGCGTTCATCTTCCGCTCCGACGCGAAGCGTGAGCAGTGGGAGATGGGCGGCCCGTACTTCGCGGGCAGCGCTGTTTACGCGCTCGCGTACGACGGACGCGAGGGGCGGCAGCGCCTCTGGGCGGGGCCGACGAGCATGCACTGGGGCGGGCTGCTGCGGACGAGCGATGATTTCGGCAGAACGTGGACGAATCCCGAAAGCGCGAACGTGAAGTTTCCCGAAGGCACGGGCGCGGCGCTGAAGCAGATCTGGCAGATCACGCCGGGGCGCGTGTCGGAGCCCGATACGCTGTACTGCGGCGTCGAGCCCGCGGCGTTGTTCGTGTCGCGCGACAAGGGCGAGACCTGGTCGCTGGAAGAGGGACTCTGGAATCATCCGCAGCGCGAGCGATGGGAGCCGGGTGGCGGCGGGCTTTGTCTGCACACGATCCTGCCCGATCCTGCGGACGCGAATCGCATGCGCATCGCCGTTTCCACCGCCGGCATGTACGTGACGGAAGACGCGGGCACGTCATGGCGTCCGTCGAATCACGGCGTGCGCGCGCAGTTTCTTCCTGACAAATACCCCGAGTTCGGACAGTGCGTACACAAGGTCGTGCAGTCGCGGCAGAACCCGGAGCGGATGTTTCTGCAGAATCACTGGGGTCTCTATCGCAGCGACGATCGTGGCGAGAACTGGGTCGACGTCGCGAATGGCGTTCCGTCCGATTTCGGATTCGCGATCGCCATTCATCCGAACGATCCCGATTCCGCGTGGATCGTGCCGCTCGAGTCGGACGAGTTCCGCTGCACGCCCGAAGGAAAACTGCGCGTGTATCGCACGCGCGATGCGGGTGCGGCGTGGGAGCCGATGGGCGAGGGACTGCCGCAACAGGACGCGTACGAAACCGTGCTGCGCGATGCGATGGCGGTCGATTCGCTCGATCGCGTTGGCGTCTACTTCGGCACACGCAACGGCAAGCTGTTCGGATCGGCGGACGAGGGCGAGAGCTGGTCGACGATCGCGGACGGATTGCCGGCGATCGTCGCGGTCAAAACGGCGGTCCTGTGGTGACGTTCGTGATCCCCGGACCGTTGCGCGAGCTGGCCGTGAATCGCGGCGAAGTGCGTGTCGATGGCGCGGCCGACTCGGTCGCGGACGCGCTGTCGCTGCTGTGGCAACAGTGTCCCGCGTTGCGCGACCGAGTCGTAACGGAGCTCGGAGAGCTGCGGCCGCACGTCAACATCTTCGTGGACGGCGAGAGCATTCGTTATGCCGCCGGATTCTCCACGCCGTTGCGCGACGGCGCGGAGATCTTCATATTGCCGGCGGTGAGCGGAGGCTGATCTGACAGTAGCATTTCAGTTCTGCTCGAAGAATGTGTCGACCGCGCCCATCCCTTCGACGAGCACGTTGGTCACGCGCGCACCGAACGCGCTCTTTCCGTTCATCACGCGATTGGCAAACGAGCCGGACAGCGTTCTCCAGCTCCCGTCATCGAAACTCGCGCGCGCGGAAAACGCAGCGCCTTTGACGTCGATCGAGTGCAGCACTGCGACGCGTCCGAGCTCGACGTAATTTCCGCGCAGTTTTCCATCGGGTGCGACTTCGAGCACGAGACCGTACGATTCGCTCGGTCCGCGATAGCTGCCCGCGTATGCCGAGGCCTCGCGCACTACCGGCTCGAACACCTTCGCGACCTTGTTCTTCGACTTCACCTTGTCGGCGTAAGACGCCGACGCGACGACGATCAGCAACACAGCGGCAAGCTTTCTCATGGTGCCTCCACTGTGGAATTACGCCGAACCGCGGAAAAAGTTAGCGGTTCGCCGCAACTGTTACACGCATCTCGAACACATCGCCGATCTTCACGCGCTCGATTCGCTCGTCCGCAATGTTCACCCACACGTCGTGAACCTCGCTCGTGTTCGCGTTCGTGAAGCGATAGTGATTCGCGCCGTCTTCGGTTCCGACGAGCTGCGCTTCGCCCTCTTTCTTCTGTGGATCGAACGCGAGTGTCACGCGCTGAAAGAGCCGATTGCCATACGCAGGTCCGGTCGCGGCTTTCCATGCGCCGCCCTGGCGACGTTCCCAGGCCAGTCCCATCGGACCAGTGCTCGTGCGCCACTCTTCGCCATTCGCGCGAAACTGGATCGACTCCGCGCCGATGGTGCGTCGCGTGAGATCGCCCTCCGCGTGTACGCCCGTTTCGTCGATCACGAAATGAAACGCAGGCGCGGAGCGCAGCCAGTCGATGCCTTTCGCATAAGAGCCATTGGTCGAAGGAATCCGAGCTTGTGGCGGGGGAGGCGCGACAGACGTAGTGGCCGCGGATTGCGTTGTCGTGATCGTCGGCGGCGGCGCGGGTGTTTCGCGCGAGCAGGCAACGATCGTCAAAAGAAGTGTGTATGTCCAGAAACGTTCACATCGCATGAGAAGGACGCAATGCTAACCTGCTGCCGAGGCAATCGTCATGCGATCCAAGTCCTGGTGGTGGGTGGCCCTCGGCGTAGGGCTCGGGTGTGTTGCATATGGCGTAGTTCGTCTTCCGCTCAGCGACGCTGAGTTTCAGCAGGCCAGCGCGCTCGCGCCGCCGCGAAGACACGTTGCCCCGCCGCCGGTCGTCATCCCCGATCCGCCTCCCGCAGAGCCTTCGAGCGAAGTTCCGACGCTCGTGCAGGTCTCGCAGAAAAACATCGATACACGCATCGACGCGCTCGCGCGCGAGATGGCGGACATGTGGACGCGCAATCCCGAGGAGCTGGTTGTCGTGATCGATGACGCGGCGCGCTCGATGCCGAGCGCTCCCTCGGTCACATTGCTCCTCGCCATCGCACACGCCGAGACGAACGGCATGATCCTCGATGTTTCCGAAGCGGGAGCCGTTGGACTCGCGCAGGCGACGCCGGTCGCGTATCACCAGGAAGAGCTGGATGGAAAACTCTTCGTCACGCGCGATTACCTCATCGGCTCGCGCGCCTACATCATGAAGAAGCCTCTCGGCGACGCCGACACGATCGCGTCGATGCTCGTCGACAAAGACACGCCTGCGCGCCGCAAGAAAGCGAAGAAGCTGCTCGTCTCGGCGAAACAGCTGCGGCGTGAGGGCATCGACGAGCTCGATCTGCTCTCGTCGCATGGGTCGCAGAAGTATTTCGCAGACATCAGGAAGATGGACGAGCACAACAAAGTCGTGCTCGGTCGCCTCGGACGTCTGCTCGACAAAGGCTCGCGCGCCCAGCTGCGCACGTTCCGCAATGAAACGCGCAAGGAGTATCGCGCGCTGAAACAGCTGCAGCTGACGTCATGGGTGCGTTACCAGAAAGCGCTCATCGCCAAGCGCGATCTG
Organism: Thermoanaerobaculia bacterium; assembly: GCA_036009605.1. Classification (GTDB taxonomy): domain Bacteria; phylum Acidobacteriota; class Thermoanaerobaculia; order Gp7-AA8; family Gp7-AA8; genus QHVT01. The sequence goes on from DASYLL010000108.1 coordinate 16,311, forward strand.
ATGCTCGAAGAGCACTTCGGCGTTCCGCATCAGGTCGTGAAGCGCACGATGGCGTACGAAGCGAGCGAGTACCTCGGTGCGAATCTCGATGACCGCTTCTCGGCGAAGAGCATGGCGCGATTCCTCGTCGCGCATCTCGATCGCAAAGCGATTGAAGCGCGCAAACTCGCGCGCAACGAGCGCGAAGTCGAAGGGATGACGGCCGCGCTCTACAACGGCGGCTCGCACAACGTGAAGCGCATGCTCGCGGGACTCATTCGCACGCTGCCGGAGACCGAGAAGTACATGCGCAAAGTGCCGGCGACGCGTCGCCGGCTCGACAGCGTCATTTCGGGCTCGGGGAATCCGGTGCGGACGTTACGGTAGGGGTGCCCTACCCTCTCGCGCTCTTCCCATTCGTTCCGGTGATCAATCGCGCGCTGCGCTGATACGTCAGATACGCCCACGCCCATTGCGTGACGACGAGGAACCGGTTGCGGAAGCCGATCAGGAAGAAGATGTGGATGACCAGCCATGCCATCCACGCCAGAAATCCGCCAAACTTGATCTTGCCGAAATCTGCGACCGCTGCGGCACGACCGATCGTCGCCAGCGAGCCTTTGTCGTTGTACTTGAACGCGCGCAATGGCTGCCCTTCGACCGCGCGCTCGAGGTTCAGCGCAGTGTGCTGCCCTTCCTGAATCGCGGCCGGTGCGACGCCGGGCACGAAGCTGCCGTCGTACTGCTTCACGGCAGCGAGATCGCCGATCACGAAGACCTCGGGATGGCCGGGGATCGTGAGATCGGGCTCGACGAGGACGCGTCCCGCGCGATCGAGCGGTGCGCCGAGGGAGCGGGCGAGCGGGGAGGCTTGCACGCCGGCGCCCCAGAGGATGGTGCGTGTTGCGATCGTGTGATCGCCGAAACGCACTTCGCGATCGTTGACGTCGGTGACGATCGCGCCGGTGATCACTTCGACGCCGAGCTCCACGAGTTGCGTGCGCGCTTTCTCTGAAAGATCGGGCGGATAGGGCGGCAGCACGCGCTCGCGTCCTTCGAGCAGGATCACGCGCGCGCTCTCGGGACGGATGTGGCGGAAGTCCTTCACCATCGTCTGCCGCGCGATCTCGGAGAGAGCGCCCGCGAGCTCGACGCCGGTCGGTCCGGCGCCGATGACGACGAACGTCAGCAGCGCCTGCTGTTCGGTCGGATCCTTGGTGCGTTCCGCGGCTTCGAATGCGAGCAGCACGCGGCGGCGGATCTCGAGCGCGTCATCGATGGTCTTGAGGCCGGGCGCGTATTGCTCCCATTCCGGATGGCCGAAGTACGAATGCGTCGCGCCTGTGGCGACGACGAGCAGGTCGTACGAAATCGAATCGCCGTCGACGAGTTCGACCCGCTTTTCCGCGACATCGACCGACGCGGCTTCGGCGAGGAGCACGTTGACGTTCTTCTGCTTCCGGAAAATCGAACGGATCGGCGCGGCGATGTCGCTCGGATTCAGTCCCGCGGTCGCGACCTGATAGAGCAGTGGCTGGAAGAGATGGTAGTTGTGGTGATCGAGGACGGTGATGTCGGCGGGAACGTCTTTGATTCCGCGCGCGGTGTAGAGACCCGCGAATCCGCCGCCGATGATGACGATGTGAGGCATCCGCACTCCTCGAAGCGCGGGCAGTCTATCTGATCAGGCGGAGGCGAATCGCGTGGCGAACTCGCCGACGATGCGGCGCATGTCGTCCAGGAGAAAAGGGTCGGCCATCATCCGATCCTTCATCCCGCGAAGAAACTCCATGTCCTCGGCATCCTCGAGGCCGTTCGCGATCGCATCCATGTAGCGATCGGGATCGCCGCCGTACCAGGTGACGAGCAACTGTACCCGCGCGAAATTGGCGGCGAGACTTCCGAAGGACCAGCGTGGTCCGGCGTCGAGAACTTCCACGTCCACTTCGATCATGCGCGTGCGCTCACCAAAGGTGTGTCGGACGGAGGCAATTCCCTACCCTGCATCACGCTTTTCCGATTTTCGCCAGCTCGGGTTTACCGACCCAGCGACCCCAGGAAAAGCATCGGACGCAGGTGAACGTGTAGTCGGTGATGCCCGTCTCGGGATTCTCTATCGCCGAGGTTTCGATCTTCGACTGGCAGCGATAGCAGAGGATGGCGTCGCCGCGCTGGAGGTTCTCGACGAAGCCTTCGACCTGCTGATCGAAGAACTCCATCTGCTTCGGCCGCTGCGGGATCTGAATCGTTTCGCGGCCGCTCGTGCAGGTCAGGAAGATGTGATCGGCAAACGTGGTCTGCACGAAACTCCCGACCAGGAGCGAGGCGGGATGCTTCGGGCAACGCACTTCTTTGCCCGCCCAGTAGGCGCGTGCGAGCTCGCGGAGCACTTCGACTTCGGATGGCATGTGGCAGGGATTCTAACTGATGAGTTTCCCAATTCAGCTGCGTGCTCGCTCCACAGCTTCGAAGACGCGCATGAAGTTTCCGCCGAGCACTTTCTCGACGTCCGCTTCCGACATCCCGCGCTCCACGAGACGCGCGGTCAGCTGCGGCAGGCTCGCGGCGCCGCCGAGTCCGTCGGGCAAGGCGGGGACGCCATCGAAGTCGCTGCCGATGCCGACGTGATCGATGCCCGCGATTTCGGCGACGTGGAAGATGTGATCGCAGACCTGATCGAGCGTCGCGGTCGGGCATCCGAGGGATTGGAACCACTGCAGATACGTGTCCCAGTCGGTTCGATCATCGGGCATCTCTTCGGTGCCGCCGGTGTCGCCGACCGTTTTCTTTGGACGTTTCTGCGAGGCGATGATCACCTGCGCGACTTCGTCGCTGATGAACGCGGAGAAGAAGTTGATCATGCAGACGCCGCCGTTGTTTGCGAGCTCGCGGAGCATGTCGTCGGTTATGTTGCGCGGATGACGGCAGAGCGCGCGCGCTGATGAATGCGTGGCAACGACCGGCACGCGCGTGGTTGCGATGACGTCGCGGAAGGCGTCGTCGGAGATGTGCGAGACGTCGACGATCATGCCGAGGTCGTTCATCGTGCTGACGACGTCGCGGCCGAAGTCGGTGAGACCGCCGTGACGCGGCGCGTCGCCGGACGAGTCGCACCAGTTGTTCGTGTTCACGTGGGTGAGCGTCATGTAGCGCGAACCGCGGTCGTACAGCTCGCGGAGGATGTCGAGCGAGTCTTCGATCGCGTGTCCGCCTTCGACGCCGATCATCACCGCGATCTTCTCGTCGCGTTTCGCGGTGCGGATGCCGGCGCTGTCAGTGACGAGTGAGAGCGCGTCGGGTCGACGTGCGGTCTCGGCGTGGATGAGATCGATGAGCTGTCGCGCGAAGTTTGCGGCGCCGCGTCCTGCGTAAAACGGCGGGACGTACGCGGCGAAGAACGACGCCGTGATGCCGCTCTCGCGCAGCGATTTCAGATCCGCCTGCGCTTCGGGATCGTGCTCGTCGAGATGAACGTTGTGGCGGTGCAGGCGGTAGGGAGTGTCGCAGTGGCCGTCGACGATGATCGCGCGGCGGTGCAGCGCCTCAGTCTCGGAAATACTCGTCAATGCGGTCGAGCTCCTTCGTCATCGCGGCAACGTTGTCGAAGAGGAACTCCGCCTTCGCCAGCGACTCGCGCGGGAACCCGCCGCACAGCACCGCGGCGATCGGCACCGGCGTGCGGTGCGCGGCCAGGATGTCGTACGGCGTGTCACCGACAGCGAGCGTTCGCGCGGGATCGCTTTTCACGCGCTCCAGCGCCGCCCGAAAGATTTCCGGAGATGGCTTCGAGAACTCCGCGTCCTCTTTCGACGTCGTTCCCTCGAGGAGAGCGCCAACGCCGAGAAGCTCGACATAGTACTCGACCTCATCCGGATTGGACGACGATGCGAACGCGAGTTTGATGCCGCGCGCGTGCAGCTCGCGAATGGCGTCGATCGCGCCCGGAAACGGCCGCACGGTGTTCATGTAGTCGCGCTTCCACAACTCGCCGCGAAACGTCTTCAATGGCTCGCCGATCTCGCGCATTTCGCGCGCGTTGAGCGAATCGGGAACGAGCAGATCGCCTCCTTTGCCGATCTGCTCGCGGATCGTTTGCCATTCGATGTGTTTGCCGAAGTGAGCAAACGCTTCGACCCAGCAGTCGGTGTGCTTGTCGTTGGAATCGATAAGGGTGCCGTCGATGTCGAGGAGGACTGCTTGCAGGTTCACGGGGGGCGAGAGTGCAAGTGGAAGGCCGGTCGTGAAAGGGAGCCGTACCGCCCGCCGTCTTCCTCCGCTCCTGGTGATGTTGCCTGATCATAGGTCATCGTAAAAATATTCATACGAAGGCGTCACCTTGAAAGCCTCCGGTTTCGGCGCGATTGCAGATTCCAAGTCGACCTCCACAGTCGTTCCCGCGGTTTTACGGGCTTTCAGTCCCAGGAGCACAGCGTTCAAGCCCCACCTTTGAAGGCGGACATCTCCGCTTGTGTTGGATTCGACCGTTACCCATCGGCCGAACTGCGCCTGGAGTTCTGCACGAGTGACGTGCTGATCGCCAAGGCGATACACGGGCATCCGTTCGATCGTATCCAGCTCCTCAAAGATCGCGCGGCGCCAAAACGGGAGCTTTGCGGATTCGCCGATCAACGACCGAAACCATCGATCCCACGATGCCGTAGCACCACGCGCCAACTCAGCGGAATGTCTGATGACCGCTCGAATGATCGCGACCGCTGCCTCCGCTGCGTCTGACGCTTCCACGAACAGTCGACTGGCTGCCGGTCGAGGGGCGTGTGCTCCGCGGAAATCAACCCGTACGCCGGCTCCGCCGCGCAAGATGCGAACTTTCCGCGCAAAACCGGCCTTCGGATCCCACCGGAGAATGCCGCCCGGCATTAGCATGCCGAAAACTGCATACTGCTGAGGGAATCCAACGAACGGCAGGTCGCCGGAAAACTCGATCGACTCCATCGCCCAGTCGCTTTCCTCAGACAGCAGCCGTAGACCCAAGCCCGGGATCGTTCGCCAATTCACCGGCGCGTCACTCATTGATCGCAGGGACGTAGAGACGAGCGACCGCTCGGTCGCATTCAACCCTTCCCACGTCACGCAAAAGTTCTCTGTCAGCTCGTCCGGATCCTGATCCTCATCCTTGGCTTCGCTATAGAGCGTGTAGACGTGGTCGCGTGCGTTTTCGGCCAGCGCCTCCGAATCGATACTCTCTTGCAGCAACGAACCGAACTGCCGCAACCCTGGATATACAACGTACCTCGACTTCGTATGCTCGACCAATTCGCCAAGAACTGCTGGTGCACTTCGAAGGCTCAATTTGTCGCGAATGGTCAGATAGCCCCGACTGGGAACGGGGTGCTCATCAGCACCACGAAGGAGCCATAGCCACGCTGCACCACGGTAAGCGCTGGTACTCGGATGCGCTGAAAATTGAACGACGCTCGGAACCATGACTTCCAACAGTGACAGGTCGTAGCTTTCGGACCAAATGCGCTCGTGGAGCTCCCATCGGGGGGCCGACACTTCTGACGACCTGCCTATGGCCGCTTGTCGGTCAGAGGTGAACGGAAGGTTCTCCCATCCGTTTGCCTTCACGGCTGCAGTCCCGCCGTCGGCCCGCCGAACCACGACTTCGTACTCGACATTGACGGCCGTTGTCTCGATAGTCGACACAATGTCGACATCTGTCGCCTTCGTAATCGACAACGTCACGCGCGTGCCGGGCTGTCTCGGTGGTCCATCGGCACCATCCGAGGCTGGTTCGAAATCGCGCCGCTCAGGCTCCGGCAATTGTTGAATAACGAAGTACTTGGTCGCGCCTTCAACGGCAACTGAGAGTGGCTTGTGCCCACGACGATAGGTCTCGACAGTGAACGAGTCGCACACCATAAAGCACGAGAGAATGCCGATGCCGAACTGCGACGTTGCATCCAGATCGATGCCGGAGGACGCGAGCCGCGCGCGGGCGGCTAGAAAGTCCCGCGAACGGTAGAAGCTGCGCCCAACGCGAAGGAAGTAATTGAGAAGAACCTCCAAAGACATCCCAACGCCGTTGTCCTGAACGCTGACTTGGCGAACGCCATCGACGACTTTCTCGGTGATGACAATCTTGGGGACATACGTTGCCGTCGCTTCCGCTGCCAGCGAAGCCGCGAAACGACAGGCGTCGGCGGCGTTCTGAACGAGCTCGCGCGCAAAGAGGCTAGGGTCCGCGTAGAGACTCCGATCCATAAGCAACGCCATGATGCGTTCGTAGTCGAGCTCGAATCGGTATCCACCGGCCAGATAGCTGCGGTCCACCATCTCAACACGGGTTCGGTCGACGACCGGCGAGAGGTCCAGACGGTAGCGAGCCGAAACATCGGCGGGAGCCTGACTGAGAAGCCGTTTGCAGTCTTGAATCTCCCGGTCGATCAGATCGAGGAACTGCATCACCGACACGTAGAATGCCGGCCGCGTACACTCCGCTGCATATAAAGCCTCTTGCGGCGTGATCAGCCAGCCCTTCACCTGCAAATGCTTGTTCCATTCGGCTCGCGACCGCTCCTCGGAGAAATGGACGGCATTGAACACCGCCACGGGTGTCCGCGACCGGTCGAAATCCATGATGTCCGCTAATCGAAGGCAGCAAGCGAGATACTGAATATTCACCTGCACGCCGTAAACAGGCTGCTTGACTCTCAGTTCGCGAACAGTTTTTTCGGGATGGCGAAGATCGATCGGCTCGTGAACGGCCCACCCATGACTTTCTGCGAGGACGGCGACAGTCCCGCCAAGATCCACATCGCGGTAGTTCAGAGGAAAGTCGATGTAGCGGCGGATGTTCTTGGCTGCCCGTTCGGGATGAATGCGGCGGAAGTACTCCGCCAGCGCTGCGTCCCTGAGATACTCAGCTTCCCAAGGCCGCGACTCGAACTCCGCGCGTTCGATGGCGCTTTGGCGTTCGAGATCGGCACCGATGTATTCGTTGAACGCAGGAGATTCGAGAACAGTTCTCTTCTCGTCCTCGGAAACGAACATTCCGAAGTCGTGCAGCAGTACAGAGAGCGCGAGAAGTGTGAGTTCTACCGCGTTCAATTTTTGCAGCGTTGCCGGCGGGATGAAGCGTCCACACAGATCGAGCAGATTGTGGCAGTGACCGATGTCGTGCTCGGTGTACTGAGTAAACGTGCTGGGGATCCGGCTCAATAGCGGGCCGGCTGTATCGGCAACGCGAAGCACTAGGGCGTAGAGCTGGCCGACGTCAGTTTCAGGTATCTGGTCACGTCCCGCACTCGTCTTAAGTTGCTGAAGAATTGGCAGTTCCGCGATCAGCTCGGCATGTTGCGCCATCCGGGCATAGTATAGGCGACGTGCCGCGACACATCGGATGAGAACTTGCGGCACTAAGCGTCGAGCGTGGTTCGAGACATTAGATCAGTAGGGCTCCCGACAACGCTCGTGACGTGCCCCATCGCAGCGCTCGGGCGGATACCACTGATGTTCAAATGGTGTCCTGCGAAATGGTGGGGCGCGCACGGCGCGCGCCCCACCGGGTCAACTACGTGGATGAATCAGAGCGGCTCACGACACCATCCCCGACGGCGGAGAGATCGTGACCGCCGATGTAATCTCGCGCGGCGGGGCCGGCGTCTTCTGACGGCGGCCCCGGCCGAGATCGCGCTTGAGGTTCGCGACGACCGAGACGAGGGCGGCGCCGCCCGGATCGCGAGCCAGCCCCTTGGCGATGTCGTAGATCTGCAGCGCGTCGACCGCAAGCAATGCCTTGCGCGACGCGAGGGTGAATTTGAGAGCGCTGGCGAAGGCTGAGACCTTGTCGAGCACCGGGCGGAACGCTTCGATGAACTGGAGCGTGTCGCGCGCGGCGAGCACGTCGAGCTTGTTCACCGTCTGAAGGGCCGGAGTCTGTTCGACCGCCGCGACAGCGGTGGCGAGGAACTCGTTGGGGATGTTCACGTGCGAGCGGACGAAGTTCGCGGTGGAGGTGTGCGACGTCTCCAGTTGCGGAATGATCGTGGCGATTTCATCGAGCTCCCGCATGAACTCGTCCGCGAGCTGCTTGCAGAAGGTGATGGTGGGCGTGGCCGGCGGGTCGGGCGTCGTCGCTGGGATGACGTCAACCGTCGGATTGACCGGGTTGGCGGTCGGGGTCTCGGGCGTGGTAGTCATGAGGATTCTCCTTCCTTCGGCGTCGGGGCGCGAGGCGCGCACAGACGTCGAGATTCGTACGCGTTACCCCTTCACACTTCGGCCGAAGTGCAACGGGCAATAGGCACCTGCAGATGCCTTTGGAACTGAACCGGGTCTTCTCTTAGAACGCCCCGAAGGAGGAGAAGTAACGTTACAAATTGTGACGACCGCGATTTATTGGTCTTCCGCGTTGAGACGTAAAGACTTATTCGACGGGTACTTACGTCAGGCGAGGCGGAAGATTATGCTATTTCAGCATACACTATTGGTGGAATGTGGAAGGACGTCACTTCGGGAGGAGGGAGGGGAGGTCGACCTTGTCGAAGACGGAGGTGAGATCGGTGACTTTGCAGTCCAGGGCGACGGCCAGGCGCAGGATTGTTACGAGATTCGGCATGCGCGCACCTCGCTCCAGCTCGCTGATTCGCGCTTGTGGGAGTCTCGATCGTTCGGACACCTCAGCCTGCGTCAGTCCGCGCTTCTGACGAACCTCTCGCATCCGCTCGCCGAACGCTTTTCCGGCCGGCGTGACTACGGCCATCGCTCACCACTTTTCATTGACAAACCGTCGCTCGTCTAATACCATTTTGGAACTATCTGGGAGGCGCAAGAACATGCTCGAACCCGACATCATCGACCGCATCCGCCACATCTTCCTACACCCGCGCCCGCACGTCAGCATCTCTCAGGCGACCGCCCTCCTCGGTTGGACCCGCGCCGAGATGACCGCCGCCATCGCCTCCGGAGAAGTAGCCCTCATGACCACCCCTCTCGGCAAGTGGTTCTGGCGTGAAGAACTGATGTCCAAAGCTCTCGAAACCTGGCCCCTCGACGTCATCGAAGAAGCCCTCGGCACCGACGCGGCAGCCGTTCTCCCGCAAGCCGTCCGCACCGCCGAGCTCCGCGTCCGCCTCCCACGCCACCACATCGCCATGCTCCACTACAAGGCGGAGCAACACCGCACCACCGTCAGCCACGTCCTGGCCCGGGAGCTGGACGGCATCGCCAGCACCGAAGCCCCCGAGCTCTCCGCCGCCATCCCCGGTTTCGCCGCCGCCCTCGCCTGGCCCGACGCCGAACACGCGCAGCCTCCCTGCTGAACCCATTCGTCCCAAACGCCCACCGTCGGGGTCAACGGCGCCCGGAAAGTGACCCCAATCGGGAACGCACGCGATACGCGGGCGGCGCGGAACGGCACAAACGTCGTTTTTTCGATGATCGCCCGCGACTCACGTGTCCCCGATCGTCTGAATGCGAGACACGATCGCGTAAATCTCGCTCTGAGGGCCGTGAATCCGAATCGATGCGGCATGAATCCCATCCAGGATGGCATTCATGTGCCCGCGCGTGGGATGAATCCCATCCACGATGGCATTCATGCGCCCGCGCCTGGGATGAATCTCATCCATGGGTGGCATTCACGCCACCGCGGATGGGATGAATCTCATTCATGGATGGCATTCATGCCACCGCGCATGGGGTGAATCTCATCCATGGATGGGATTGATGTCACCGCGCATGGGGTGAATGCCATCCAGCATCGCATTCATGCCAAGGCGCATCGGGTGAATCAAATCGATGGACACATAGATGCGGCCGCGCAGCGGGTGCGTCGGATCCATGGATACTTGGCTGCGATCTGCCATTCGGTGAAAGCGATCCATCGGAGACTCGATGTGTGGTCGCGAGCGGAGCGGCTGGATGGCCGCCGTCTACATGAGGCAGGGGAGAGGTCTGCGTCCGGGCCTTTCACGAAGAAGCTCGTCGAAGCCGGGAGATGCTCAGGCATCGATGCTCGATCACTTGGTGTTGGGTTTGAACCGATACGTCTTGCTGAAGCAGCGCGGCGCGATGTAACCAGAACGTCGGCCGTTTGGCGCCGGGTTTCCCAAGTGTCAGCTCGTCGGCGACACGGGGGGCCTCATGTCATGAATACTGGGCCATTCCCCAGGAACCAACTTTTTCCCGTCACGCCACTCCGCAACCGTGGTGATATTCGTGATCTCGCCCCAAACGGTGTCTGTCGCGTGATCGAGCACGATGATTTGCAGAGCTCCCTTTGTGTCGGCCGCGGCGTCCGCCAGAACGCGGAATGCTTTTCGGACAGCCTCAACATCTTGGTCGCGATACTTCGGATCGACTTCAACCTCTTCGTTGCTGCGCTCCGCCAAACGCTTGGGGAAATAGACT